>DATBEM010000079.1:0-6084 GCA_036276115.1 Trebonia sp. | reverse complement strand
CCGGGGAGCCCGCTACTTGGGGAACCAGCCGACGTAGAAGATCCCGAGGCCGGCCGCCACGAACATGCCGGCGATGAGCCAGAACCGCACCACGATCGTCGTTTCCGCCCAGCCCGCCAGCTCGAAGTGATGCTGCAGCGGGGCCATCCGGAAGACCCGCTTGCCGGTGAGCTTGAACGAGCCGACCTGGATGACGACCGACAGCGTGACGATCACGAACAGCCCGCCGAGCAGGAGCAGCAGCAGGTCGGTCCGGGTGACGATCGCCAGGCCCGCCAGCGCCCCGCCGAGGGCGAGGGAGCCGGTGTCGCCCATGAAGATCTTGGCCGGGGGCGCGTTCCACCACAGGAACCCGAAGCAGGCGCCCATCACGACGGCGGCGACGACGGCGGTGTCGAGCGGGTCGCGCACGTCGTAGCAGTTCTGGGCGAGCGCCGTCGTGCAGTCGTTGCGCAGCTGCCAGTTGCCGATGATCACGTAGGCCGCGAGCACCAGGATGGCCGCGCCGGACGCCAGGCCGTCGAGCCCGTCGGTCAGGTTCACGGCGTTGGAGGTGCCGGTCACCATGATGATGACCCACAGCACGAACAGGATCGGCCCGATCGCGAGGCCGAAGTCGGCCAGGAACGAGATGTGGTCCGAGGCCGGGGTCAGGTCGTAGCCGTCGGGGAAGTGCAGCGCGAGCACCGCGAAGATCGCGCCCACGATCGCCTGCCCGGCCAGCTTGGCCCCGCTGCGCAGGCCGAGGCTGCGCCGCATGAACAGCTTGATGAAGTCGTCGAGGAACCCGACGAAGCCCAGCCCGGTCATGAGGAACAGCACGAGCAGGCCGGACGCCGACATCCGGTCGTTCGTGAGCAGGTGGCCTGCCACGTACCCGATGAGCGAGGCGATGATGATGACGATGCCGCCCATCGTGGGCGTGCCCTTCTTGCCCAGGTGCGCCTGGGGCCCGTCGGCCCTGATCTCCTGCCCAAGCTTGCGCTTGCGCAGCACCGTGATCGTCGGCCTCGTCCCGATCAGCGCGATGATCATCGATATCGCGCCGGACAGGAGGATGGTCTTCACCGGTCAACCTCCGTGAGCAGGCCGTCCGCGACTTCCCAGAGCCCGGCGGCCTTCGATGCTTTCACTAGTACGACGTCGCGGGGCCGCAATTCGTTACGCAGCACCTGGACGGCGGCGGCGGCGTCCGGCACCGAGACGGCCGAGCCGGCCCAGCCCGGCTGCGCGCGGGCGCCCGCCAGGACCGGCCGCGCCTGCGGCCCGACCGCGATCACGATGGCGGCCCCGGCCCGGGCGGCCTGCTCCCCGGCCTCGGCGTGGCTGGCGGCGTCGATCTCGCCGAGCTCGGCCATGTGCCCGAGCACCGCGATCCCGCGCCGCCCGCGGCTGATCATGTGGCCCAGCGCCTCGATCCCGGCCCGCATGGAGTCGGGGTTGGCGTTGTAGGCGTCGTTGATGACCAGCACGCCGTCGGGCCGCTCGGTGACCTCCATCCGCTTGCCGGTGCGGGCGGTGGCCCGCGACAGGGCATCAGCGATGGCCGGCACCTCCATCCCGAGCTCGGCGGCGATGGCGGCGGCGGCCAGTGAGTTGGACACGTGGTGGGCGCCGTGCAGCCGCAGCCGGACGGGGGCGATGCCGCCCGGCATCACCAGCCGGAACGAGGCCCGGCCGAGGTCGTCCAGCAGCACCTCGGCCGCGCGGACGTCGGCCTCGCGGGCACTGGGTTCCCGGAGACCGTGCTCCCGGATACCGCCGCGGCCGCGGGGGGCGGCGCTGTAGGTGACCACCCGGGCGTCGGTCCGGTCGGCCATGGCGATGACCCGCGGGTCGTCGGCGTTCAGGACCGCGACGCCGCCCGCGCTGGCGGCGGGCAGCGCCTCGACCAGCTCGCCCTTGGCCTTGGCGACGGTCTCCAGCGACCCGAACTCCCCGGCGTGCGCCCGTCCGACGTTCAGCACCGCGCCGATCCGCGGCCGGGCGATGTCGCACAGGAAGCCGATGTGCCCGACGCCCCGGGCGGCCATCTCCAGCACCAGGAAGCGGGTGCCCTCGGTGGCCCGCAGGGCCGTCAGCGGGACGCCGAGCTCGTTGTTGAGCGATGCCTCGGGGGCGACGGTGGCGCCCATCGCCTCGCACAGCTGGGCGGTGAGGTCCTTGGTCGACGTCTTGCCCGACGAGCCGGTGATCCCGGCGACCGACAGGCCGCCGGCTGCCCCGGGGGGCGCCTGCAGCCGGGTGACCACGCCCCGGGCCAGGCGCGCGAGCGCCATCATCACGTCGGGCACGACGATGACGGGCACCGCGTCCAGCGGGCGGCTGGCCAGCGCGGCGACGGCGCCCCGGCCGATCGCGGCGGCGGCGTAGTCGTGGCCGTCGACCCGCTCCCCGGCGACGGCGGCGAACAAGGCGCCCGCCCCGGCCTGGCGCGAGTCGATGACGACCGGCCCGGTCACCCGCGTCCCGGGGTCGGCCCCGGTCACCGTTCCCCCGGTCAGGGCGGCGATCTCCGCCAGCGACAGCGCGATCACGCGAGCATCCCTCCCTGGGCCTGCGCCCGGCCGATCGCCTCGGCGGTCACCGCGGCGTCGTCGAACGGCAGCACCGCGTCCCCGACGTACTGCCCGCTCTCGTGTCCCTTGCCCGCGACAAGCACAACGTCCCCCTTACCGGCCAGGCTCACGGCGAGGCTGATCGCCGCCGCGCGGTCCGGCTCGATGACGACCCGGCCCCGCTGCCCCCTCGGAACCTCCACTACCCCGTGAAGCATCTCGTCAAGGATCGCGAGCGGGTCTTCCGATCGCGGGTTGTCGCTGGTCAAGATCGCGACGTCGGCCAGCTCGGCGGCGGCGGCGCCCATCAGCGGGCGCTTGCCGCGGTCGCGGTCGCCGCCGCAGCCGAGGACGATGATGAGGTCGCCGACGGTCACCTCGCGCAGCGCGCGCAGCACCGCCTCGACGGCGCCGGGCTTGTGCGAGTAGTCAACGAACGCGTCCGGCAGGCCCGCCTCGCGGAGGCTACGGGGGGTCGTCCCCCCGGCTGGCAGCAGCACTCGCTGCAGGCGGCCGGGGACGCCCGGGCAGGCGGCCACCCCGGCGACGGCGTCGGCCAGCCGGACGCCCGCCTCCACCAGGGCGACGATGGCGCCGAGGGCGTTGGCCACGTTGAACGCGCCGGGCAAGGCGACGGAGGCGTCGGCCTCGACCCCGCCGGGCCCGACGACCCGGAACGCCGAGCCGTCGGCGCCGGAGCGGATATCGCGCGCCTGCCAGTCCGCGCCGGAGTAGCCGGGCTCGCCCGGGGAGGCGGAGAACGTGGTGACCGGGATGGTCGCCTCGCCCGCCAGCCGCCGCCCGTACTGGTCGGCCACGTTGACCACCCCGACGGCGCTGTAGCGGGGGGTGAACAGCGCGGCCTTGGCCCGGAAGTAGTCCTCGAAGCCGGCGTGGAAGTCGAGGTGATCCTGGGACAGGTTGGTGAACACGGCCACGTCGTAGCGGGTCCCGGCGACCCGGCCGAGGGCCAGGGAGTGCGAGGAGACCTCCATCGCGGCGGCGGTCACGCCCCGCTCGGCCATGACGGCGAGCAGCGCCTGCAGTTCCGGGGCCTCCGGGGTGGTCAGCTTGCTCGGGTGGGCCTCGCCGCCGATGCGCAGCTCGACCCCGCCGATCAGCCCGGTCACGTGGCCGGCGGCCCGCAGCCCGGCCTCGGCCAGGTAGCTGGTGGTGGTCTTGCCGCTGGTGCCGGTCACCCCGATGAGCCGCATGCGGGCCGAGGGATCGCCGTACACCCAGCAGGCGATGGCGCCGAGGTGCTCACGGGGGGAGGCCACCACGAAGGCCGGCACCCCGGCCGCGGCGGCCTGCTCGCGGCCGGCGGGGTCGGTCAGTATCGCGACGGCCCCACGGGCCACGGCGTCGGCGCTGAAGTCGGCGCCATGGGCGCGCGAGCCGGGCAAGGCGGCGTACAGGTCTCCGGGCTGGACGGCACGCGAGTCGAGGGTGACCCCGGAAATACTGCCTGGTCCATCCGGTAGGTCACGTATGCCCAGGAGCTCACCGAGCCCGGAAAGCGGCCGCGCCTGAAAACGGGCGGGTCGGATCACGACCAGAGAGTACCCGGAATCAGGGCGCGGTGAGCCGGACATTTGGGACTGTCGCTCCGTCCGGCGGGATCCCCAGGGTCTGCAGCGCGGACTTCATCACCTGGTAGAAGACCGGACCAGCGACGACATCGCCGAAATGCCCGAAGCGCTTGTCCGGGTCCTGGACGTTGACCGCCACCACGACCTGCGGATTGTCACCCGGCGCCATGCCGATGTAGCTGGCCCCGTACTCGCACAGCCAGTTGCTCAGGGGGCATTCGGGGCCATGCTCGTTGGAGGTGCCGGTCTTGGCCGCGATCGCGTAGCCGGGGATGATGCCCCACGGCTGCTGGGCCTCCTGGTCCACGGCGGGCACCTGCTGCATGATCTGGATGAGGGCCTTGGCGGTCGAGGGCTGGATGACCCGGGCCGACGGGGAGGCCGGGGCGGGCTTGTACTTGCCGGCCGGGCTGGTCGTGCCCGCGACGAGCCGGGGCTGGACCCGGACCCCGCCGTTGGCGACGGTCGCGTACACGCTGGCCATCTGCAGCGCGGTGGCGTCCACGCCCTGCCCGTAGGCGAGCGTGTAGCGCAGGGAGGGCCAGTACTGGACCAGCGGGCGCAGGGTGCCGGCGGTCTCGCCCGGCAGGCTGACCCCGGTCGGCTGGCCGAGGCCGAACGCCTTGAGGTACTGGTACTGGGTCTGCGCGCTGATCGTGTCGGCGACCTGGGCCATGCCGACGTTGCTGGAGTTGGCGATGATCCCCGCCAGGGTGTAGTTCCCGCTGGCCGGGGGCGGCTCGGCGTCGTGGATGGCCAGGCCGCCCTTGACGATCGACTCCGGGATGGGGTAGTCGGTCTGGGCGCTGATGCCGCCGTGCTCCAGGGCGGCCGCGGCGGTGATGATCTTCGCGGTCGAGCCCGGCTCGAACTGGGCCGTCACCGGCAGGTCGGTCGCCTGGGCCGCGTTGGTGAGGTCGGGCTGGTAGTAGGTCGGCCACTGGGCCATGGCGAGGATGTTGCCGGTGCCGGGCTGCATGATGACGACGGTGCAGTTCTTGGCGTGCATCGCCTTGACCTGGGCTTGGCAGGCCGACTGGGCCTCGTACTGCAGGGCCGGGATGATCGTCAGCTTGATGCTGGAGCCGCTGGTGGCGGGCTTGACCGTGCTGCCCTCAAGCGGGATGACCTGGCCGTCGGCGCCGGTGTACTCTTCCTCGCTGCCGTTGTGCCCGCTCAGCAGCGTGTTGTACTGCTGCTCCAGCCCGGCCTGGCCGGCGATGACGTCGGCCGAGCTGGTGTTGGTGAACCCGACCAGGTTGGCGGTGGGCGAGTTGTCGGGGTACGAGCGCTGGTAGATGGGCTGCTGGTTGATGCCGGGCACGTCCAGCTTGGCGATCGCCTGGCTGTTGCTGGGGGTGATGCCGGAGTTGAGCACGGTCCAGCGGGGCGAGCTCGGGTGCTGCATCTTCGTCAGGACCTGGGCCTGCGTCAGGCCGAGCGGCCGGGCGAGCTCGGCCGCGTACTTCGCCCGCTGGCCGACCGGGACCTGGGTCGGGTCGGAGGTCACGGTGAAGGTCGTCAGCGTCAGCGCCAGCGGCTGCCCGTCGGCGCCGTAGATCGCGCCCCGCTCGCCCGGCAGCACCTGGCTGTGCAGCCGCTGCTCGCTGGCGGCGGTGCGGTACGCGCCCGACTCCATGCCCTGCAGCTGGATGAGGCGCCCGCCGAACAGCGTCAGCACGAACGCGATCGCCAGCATCATGAACGCCAGCCGCCGCCCGGGGTCGCCCTTGCGGGTGATCAGCCAGCGGGCCTGCCGCCGGGGCCGCCCCGGGCGCGATGGCCCGCGCGGCGGGCGGCCGTTCCCCCCGCCGCTGCCCGGTCGCCGCGGGGCGCCCGCGCGCGCGGCCGGGAGGGGGCCGGTGTCGCGCCGGGCGAGCGGGCCGGTGTTCCGCCCGCCGCCCGCCCCGGCGGGGCCGCCGGGGCGGGCCCCA
>DATBEM010000078.1:0-11354 GCA_036276115.1 Trebonia sp. | reverse complement strand
GTACGGGTCCTCGCCGTAGGTCTCGTAGGTCCGGCCCCAGCGCGGGTCGCGCACCAGGTTGGTTGTCGGGCCGAGGGAGATGTTGGCGCCCTTGCCGGCGAACTCGGCCCCCTTGGCCGCGCCCTCCTGCTGGATCAGGGCCGTGTCCCAGGTGGCGGCATCGGACTCGCCGTCGGGGAACGCCGTCACGCCGCCATTGCCGTCACCGACCCCGGACGGGCCATCTTCCATGTTGAGCGACTTGATGCACAGGTTGGGGATCGCGTTGACCTGGCCGATGTAGCCCGAGGAACCATCGCCCGACAGCAGGCTGGCCGCCTCCGCCTGGTCCATGGTGTTGAGCACCTGCTGGACGCGGGTGGCGACCGGGGCGGTCGAGTTGACCCACGGGCAGCTCCCGTTGCCGCCGTTGCCGTTGCCGCCGGTCAGCGGCGGGGTGCTGGTGAGGCCGTAGACGCCGAGCTCGAAGATCGAGTCGCCGAACTGGGTGCCGCGGGCGGTGGCGTACACGCGGACGTAGCGGTCGGTGGCGGTGACGGTGAACGACTGGCTGCCGCCGGTCCCGGTCGTCGTGGAGTAGACGTTGGTCCAGGTCGCGTTGTCGTTCGACACCTGGACCTGGAACGCCGAGGCGTACGCCGCCTCCCAGAGGAGGGTGATCTTGCAGATCTGCTGCTGCTGGCCGAGGTCGACGACCAGCCACTGCGGGTCGGTCGACAGGCTGGACCAGCGGGTGCCGGGGTCGCCGTCGGTCGCGTCGATCGCCGGGTAGTCGGTCGCGTCCTGGGTCGAGGAGGCCGTGGTCGGCTCGTCCAGCGCGAGGTCCTGCGTGCCGCAGTACTGGTTCGGGCCGGTGCCGCCACCAGGCGGGCTGCCGCCGCTAGAGCCGCTGGTGAAGGCGAAGAAGTGCAGGTTCCAGCCGGCGGCGTCCTGGTCCACGGTGAGCGTCTGGGCGCCGGCCGGCAGGGTGATGTTGGCCGTGACCGTCGCCCAGGTCTGGTAGCCGCCGGTGTTGGGGATGGCGACCGCGCCGGTCAGGTTCGTGCCCGCGGCGTTGGCGATGTGCAGCCCGTCGGCTGTCCCGGACGGCGAGGCGACCCGGAAGCTAACCGTGTAGGAGCCGGCCGTGGCGACCTGGACGGTGTACTTGAACCACTGCCCGGGGTTGGTCCAGCCGAGGTTGTAGGCGCCGCCGCCGGCGGTGTCCTGGGTGTCGGCGGTGGCCTCGATGTCGATGGAGTCCGACCGGTAGCTGGTCACGCTGCCGCCGGCCGCGGAATTGTAGGCGACGCCCGCGCCGCCGGTGTCGTAGTTCGCGGCCTGGACCGTGCCCGGCACCGCGGCGGGCGTCCCGCCGAACGGCGCGTCACCGCTGGGGGGAGTGCCCCCGCCGCCCCCGGAGGTCAGGGTGAATGTCATGAAGTGGAAGTTAAAGCCGTTGGAGTCCTGGTCCAGGGTGAGCGTCTGCTGGCCCGCGGGCAGGATGATGCTGGCGGTGACCGTCGTCCACGTCTCGTAGCCGCCGGTGTTGGGGACGGCGACCGCGCCGGTCAGGTTCGTGCCCGCCGCGTTGGCGATGTGCACCGCGTCGGTGATCCCGTAGGGCGACGACAGCCGGAAGGCGACGCTGTAGGTGCCCGCCGTGGCGACGTTGACCGTGTACTTGAACCACTGGCCGGCCGTGGTCCAGCCGATGTCGTCGGCGCCGGCGCCGGTCGCGTTGGTGGTGTCGGCCGTGGCCTCGAGGTCGATGCCGTCGGTCCGGTAGCCGTTGGCGCTGCCGTTGCCGGCCGCGGTGTTGTAGGCGACGCCCTGGCCGCCGGTGTCGTAGTTCGCCGCGTACACAGTGCCGGGCACCGCTGCCGCGGTTCCCCCGTAAGGGGCGTCGCCAGCCGCGTAGGCCGCGTGCTGGATGCCGTTCACCACCGTCAAGGTGGCCAGCACCGCGGCGGCCAGGACGGCCGCGCTCCGGCGGGGCCTGGCCCACCGGGGCACTGCCAGCCGGGGGACGTGAATTGATCCCATTGCTCTTACTCCCTCTTCCCATCCGACCCAGGGCAGGGGTTTGGGTGTCTTCCCGGGCGGGTGAGTTCCGTCGTTGGAACTGATGCAGAAGATGACAGCGAGATGGCGTCCTGCCAGCGAACACGGGCATCGTCGCCGTCACTGGTCGAGATGCCAGGGGATCAGCCTGAACCCTGGCATGGCGGAGCTATCGGCGTGGCCTTCCGGGCCGGGAGGCGGTCGTCCCGGTAATCGGCGCACGTCGTCGGGAGGCGGATCCCAGCGGGTGACCCGCCGCCACTCCGAACGGCCGGGGGGTCCCCGGCCGACGGGCCGCAGGTGCATGGCGGCTCCAAATTTAGAACTTATTTTAAGTCGTGATATAACACCGCCCGGGGGTGCCGTCAATAGCCGCGCCGACCACGGAGGCTCCCTGGCCCGCGGGCGCGCCCTCACGCCATGACCTGGCAATGCCTTGAGCCCGGCTAGGGCCCCGGTCGGTTTGGACTCGGGCGGCCGTGGATATGCTGATGATTAAGCGGTGCCTACGACGCAGGCACGATCCACGCCGTCACGGTGTGCGTGCTCGCGCGGCCGCTTTCCCTTTCCCTCGCTGGTCCCGGGCAGGCCACCATTGACGGCCCCCGTTCTGGTGAGGAGGCCTCCCGATGAGGATTGCCCTGGTTGCAGGTACTGACATGGCGGACGCCGAGGAGCTGCGCGAACTGGCCGCCGGCCTGCGGGAGGCCGGACTGGCGGTGTCGGAGCACGAGCTGGACGCCCCGGCCGGGGCCGGCGTCCAGGCGACGGTGCCGGCCCTGACCGGGGCGCTTCGGTTGGCCTGGGCACAGGCCCGGCCCGATGCCGTGCACGCCTTTGGCCGGGAGGCCGGGCTGGCCGCCCTGGCGGCCGCCCGGGACGCGGGACTGCCGGTCGTGACCTCATTCGGGGCGCTGGCAGTGGCCGAGCGGCGGCACGGCCCCGGCCCGCTCCCGCTGGAGCAGGCACGGCTAGAGCGGGCCGTCGCGACGGCATCGGGCGCCGTGATCGCCGCCAGCTGCGAGGAAGCCGAGGACCTGGCCCGCATGGGCGTGAGCAGGCGGCGGCTGCACGTGATCCCGCCCGGAGTCGACACCAGCGTGTTCACCCCGGACGGAGTGGCCGTCCCGCCCACCCGCCGCGACGGCCGGGCCAAGCCGCGCATCGTCACCGCCGCGGCCATGGACGACGAGCAGTCGGCGACCACGGCGCGGGCGATGGCCGCGATCCCCGGCGCGGAGCTGGTCGCCTGCCCGCCCGGCGCGCCCGCCAGTGAGGTGGCGGCCCTGCTGCGCTCGGCCGACGTGTTCGTGGACGTGCCCGGCTACTCGGCCCGCGGGACCGCCGTCCTGCAGGCGATGGCCTGCGGGGTGCCGGTCATCGCATCGGCTGGCGGCGCCCACGCCGACATGATCATCGACGGCACGACCGGCCTGCTGGTGCCGGCCGGGCGCCCGGACCTGCTCGCGGCCCGGATCCGGCACCTGCTGCGCCACCCGCTGCTGCGCCAGGCCTGCGCCGTGGCCGCGACCGACCGCGCCCGCTGCCGCTACAGCCGGGACCGCGTCACCGCCGAGACGATCGCCGTCTACGAGGCCCTGGCGCAGGGCGAGTCCCTCGCCGCCTAGACACCTAGCCCGCTCGTCGCGGCGGTGGTGGTCATCCGGGCCGGACGGCCGTGCAACACTAGCCCCGATGGACGCGGGCCAGTCGCTTGAGCGCGCCTACCGGGAGGAAGCGACCCAGATCAGGGCCGCCCTCGCCGCGCGCACGGGTGACGTCGGGCTGGCCGAGGACGCGGTCCAGGACGCGTTCGTGGCCGCGATCGAGCACTGGCCGCGCGATGGCGTGCCCGCCAGCCCGGCGGGCTGGCTGGCCACCACGGCCCGCCGGAAGGCGCTGGACCGGCTGCGCCGGGCCCGGGCGGGCGAGGACAAGCTCGCGCTGCTCGCCGCCGCCGGCCCGCTGGCCGCTCCCGACGCGGCCGAGGGCGACGAGGAACTGCTCGGCCTGGTCTTCGCCTGCTGTCACCCCTCGCTCAGCCAGGAGTCGCAGGTCGCGCTGACGCTCCGGGCCGTCGGGGGCCTGTCGTCCGCCCAGATCGCGGCGGCGTTCCTGGTCGGCGAGGCGGCGATGGCCCAGCGGCTGCTGCGGGCGCGCAAGGCACTGCAGGCGGCCGGGGCGCCCGTCCGCGTGCCCGACCCGGACGAGCTCGGCGACCGCCTGGCAGGGGTGCTGTCGGTGGTCTACCTGGTGTTCAACGAGGGGTACCTGGCCAGCTCGGGCCGCCAGCCCGCCCGCCGCGACCTGGCCGCGCAGGCGGTGGCGCTGACCCGGACGCTGCAGCGGCTGATGCCGCGCGAGCCGGAGGTGCTCGGCCTGCTGGCGCTGCTCCTGCTGCACGAGTCCCGGGCGGCGGCCCGGTTCGACGGCTGGGGGCGGCTGATCCGCCTCAAGGACCAGGACCGGGTCCAGTGGAACCGGGACCTGGCCAGTGAGGCGACCACCCTGCTCGACCGCGCGATCGGGCTGCGCCGGGCCGGGCCGTACCAGGTGCAGGCGGCTATCGCCGCCCTCCACGCGCAGGCCCCGCACTACGAGGAGACGGACTGGCGGCAGATCCGGCTGCTGTACTGCCGGCTGCAGCAGCTCGCGCCGTCGCCGGTCGTCGAGCTCAACCGCGCGGTCGCCACCCGGTACGCGATCGGCCCGCAGGCGGCGCTGGCCGAGATCGAGCCCCTGTCGTCCGAGCTCGACGGCTACCGCCTGTTCCACGCGCTGCGGGCCGGGCTACTGACCACCCTCGGCCGGGACGCCGAGGCGGCGGCGGCCGGCGAGCGAGCACTCGCGCTGGCCGCCAACCCGGCCGAGCGCGAGCTGCTCGCCCGCGGCGGTCTCCTGCTCTAACGGCCGGCCTCAGCCCATCTCGATCGCCGGCCGGACCTCCACCGCGATCCAGCCCTGGTCCACGCCGGGCCAGGTCCGCGCGACCTCGATGGCCTCGTCGATGGTCTCGGCGTCCAGGACCGAGTACCCGCCGAGGACCTCCTTGGTCTCGATGTACGGCCCGTCGGTCACGCCCGCGGCCCGCACCGTCTTGGCGGTGCCGGCTCCCTGGAGCTGGCGGCCGGCCTCCAGCCGGCCGGTCGCGCCCCACTTCTCGTACCAGGCGCCGACCTCGGCGTACCAGTCGTTGTAGGCGGGCGTCCCCGGGGCTGGCTCGGCCGGGGTGTCAACGATAAGCAGCACGTACTTCACGGCTGTCTCCTTCATCTCGCGGGTCCCTGTGTGGTGCCTGTCACCCCTTACACGAACGGCCGTGCGGCCAATCCGACACGGCGCCCAGGTTTTTCTTCCGGGGTCGTCAGCTCCCCGCCGGCCTCGGTGCCTGGTGGCACCGCCTTGACGCACTGCCCGGCGTTGACTTCCCGGAATGCTCTCCGGAGCCGGGCGGTTTAGCGGACAGTGAAAAAATGAGGCAACTACAGAACTGGTGGACCGAGCAAGGAGGCAATGATGAAGACCTGGTTCATAACCGGGACGTCCCGGGGCTTTGGCCGTGAATGGGCCATCGCGGCGCTCAGCCGGGGTGACAAGGTGGCCGCCACCGCCCGCAACCTGGCCACGCTGGACGACCTGGTGGCCAGGTACGGCGACGCGATCTTGCCGGTCAAGCTCGACGTGATCGACCGGGACGCGGACTTCGCCGCCGTCCGGGCGGCGTTCGAGCGGTTCGGGCACCTCGACGTGGTCATCAACAACGCGGGGTACGGCCAGTTCGGCATGATCGAGGAGATCAGCGAGGCGGAGATCCGGGCGCAGCTGGAGACCAACGTGCTTGGCGCGCTGTGGGTAACCCAGGCCGCGCTGCCCTACCTGCGCGAGCAGGGCAGCGGGCACATCGTGCAGGTGTCGTCCATCGGCGGCATCTCCGCCTTCATGAACACCGGCGCCTACCACGCGTCGAAGTGGGCGCTGGAGGGCTTCAGCCAGAGCCTGGCTCAGGAGGTGGCCGGCTTCGGCATCAAGGTCACGCTCGTTGAGCCGGCCGGGTACTCGACCGACTGGTCTGGCTCGTCGGCCAGCCGCTCGACCCCGCTGCCCGCCTACGACCCGGTCCGCGAGGAGGCGGCGGCCGCCCGGGCGGCCCGGTTCACCAGCCCGGGCGACCCGACCGCGACCGGGGCGGCGATCCTCCAGCTGGTGGACAGCGACAACCCGCCGCTGCGGCTGTTCCTGGGCGAGTCGCCGCTCGGCATCGCGACGGCCGACTACGAGTCCCGGCTCGAGGCCTGGCGCGAGTGGCAGCCCGTCGCCGCCGCCGCCCAGGACGGCAACGGGCACAGCTCCCGGTAACGCGGCCAGCGGCCCGGCCCGCCGGCGCTCGGTACGTCCGGCTTAGGTGTACCTAATCTTGCGGTGACGGCCTTGTGCGGATTGCCCCGGGGTGACGGCGCGCCCTACTTTTATCTCGCCAGGTGTGGCCGCGTGAAAGGAGGGGGCAGTTCATGGATTTCGGTGAGCTGGTCGACAAGGCTAAGCAGGTGGCGGGTGAGCACCCGGACCAGGTTCACGAGGGTGTCGAGAAGGCCGAGGACTTCGTTGAGCAGAAGTCGGGGGGCCAGTTCGGCGACCGGATCGAGCAGGCGGGCGGCCTAGTCGAGGGCTTCCTCGGCGTGCAGGAAGCCGACCAGCAGCACGGGAGTGACCAGCAGTAGGGCTCCGGCGATCCCGATCGCGAGGCGCGGGCTGGTGAGGGTGGCCAGCCCGCCCCACGCCGCGGTCAAGATGGCGATGGACAAGCTGGTGCTGACCGACCAGGCCGACAGCGTTCGCGCGGCTCGCTCGGCCGGCAGCTGCTGGAGCCGGTAGGTCGCGATGACCGGGCTGGACACGCCGATGCAGGCGATCAGCCCGAGTTCCAGGACCATGACGAGGGCCAGGCCGGCGGTGCCCGCTCCCATGAAGGCGAGCCCGACGGGCCAGGCCGCCCGCAGGGTCCCGGCCACCAGGATGACCCGCTGGTCCCCGAACCGCGCGGTAACGCGCCGCGATAGCCGGGAGCCGATCACCCCGCCCACGCATGGCACGGCGAACGCGAGGCTGTACTGCCAGGGGGCGAATCCCAGGTCGCCGAGCATCAAGACGGCGAGCAGCGGATCGGTCGCCATCACCAGGCCGTTGAACATGAGCGTGGTGAAGAACAGCATCCGCAGCCGCGGGTGCGCCAGGATGTAGCGCCACCCGTCGAGCAGGCCGGCCACCGGCCGTCGGTCCCGCCCGGCTGGTACCGGCGGTGGTGCCTCCGGGCCCCCGGCCCGCGTGATGAAGGCGATGCCCGCCGCCGACAGCAGGTAGCTCACCGCGTCGGCCAGCACGGTCGTCACCGGCCCGAGGAGGCCGACCGCGGCCCCGCCGAGCGGCGGCCCGAGCACCGACGACAGCCAGGTGGTGGACTCGAAGCGGCTATTGGCCAGCAGCAGGTCAGCCGGGGCCACGAGGGACTTCAGGTGCGCCCCGCTGGCCACGTTGAACGCGAGCTTGGCGGTGGCGACGATCATTGACGCCACCAGGAGCTGGGCGAACGACAGCCAGCCGAGGGCGAAGGCGGCCGGGACGGTCATCAGCGCCGCGAACCGGGCCAGGTCCATGGCCACCATCACCGGCCGCTTGCGGCGGAACTCGGTCCACGGGCCGAGCGGCACCGCCAGGACGGCGCCGACCGCGAGGCCGGCCGATGACAGGGCCGACACCTCGGCCGGGCCGGAGTGCAGCACCCGGATCGCGATCAGCGGGAACGCCCCGAACCCGAGCCAGGTCCCGTAGGAGCTGACGGCGAACGCCGTCCACAGCCACCGGAACTGCGGGCCCAGCGACCGCCGGGCGGGCGGGGGCTGTACCCCGGACGGCTGTACCCCGGACGGCTGTACCCCGGACGGCTGTACCCCGGACGGCTGTGTCTCGGGGGGCGCTGTTTCAGGGGGCGCTGTTTCAGGGGGCGCTGTCTCAGGGGGCGCTGTCTCAGGGGGTGCCGTCTCGGGGGGCGCTGCCTCGGTGCCTGCCACGGGCCGGACGCTAGCGGATCGGGCCGCCGGGCCTCAAACAGCGAGCGCGCCCGCCCGCCACAACGCCGCGTTGTGGCGATCTAGGATCGGGGGATGGACCTCGACGGCGTGCGGACGTTCGTCACCGCCGCGGCCTGCGGGCAGCTGCAGGCGGCGGCCGATGAGCTGGACGTTACCCAGCAGGCGGTGTCGCGGCGGGTCGCGTCGCTGGAGAAGGACCTCGGGGTCCGGCTGTTCACCCGGACGGCGCGCGGGGTCGAGCTGACCGCGGACGGGCAGGCGTTCCTGCCGCCCGCGCGCGAGCTGCTGCGGGCGGCCGAGCAGGCCCGGGCGGCGGTTCGCCCCGGGGGGCGCCCGCTGCGGGTCGATGTGGTCAGCCGCCGGATCGGCCCGGCTGCCGTGCTGCGCGACTTCCACGCGGCCTGCCCCGGTGTGCCGCTGGAGGTCGTCACCCTCTTCGACGTCGCGTCGGCCGTCGCCGCGATCCGCTCCGGGGCGGTGGACGCGAGCTTCCGGGCGGTTCCGCGGCGCGGGCTGGTCGCGGCGACGGTCCTCGCCGCCCGCGCCTTCGATGAGCCGCAGGTCGCGCTGGCCGGCCCGGCCCACCCGCTGGCGGCCGAGGGGGCCGTCACGCTCGCGCGCCTGGCCGGGTACCGGATCTGGATACCGGGCATCGCCCCCGGGACCGAGTGGGCGGAGTACTACGACGGGCTAGCGCGGGAGTTCGGCCTCACGATCGTCGCCAGCGGCCCCGACTTCGGCTCCGAGACGATGGTGGACGTGCTCGCGCGGTCGGCCGACGTGCTCACGCTGATCGGCGAGCGGACCCAGCAGCTATGGCCCGATGGCCACGACCTGCGGCGCGTGCCGGTCCGGGATCCGGTGCCGGCCTATCCCCACTCGCTGCTGTGGCGCGAGGGCAACCCCCACCCGGGGCTGGCCGCGCTGCGCGCCTACCTCGACGGCCGCCCGTCCGCCGGGTCGGCGGGGGCGGCCGGTGCGAGGTGGGTTCCGGGCTGGGCGATGGCCAGTGCCTGAGGGCAGAGGAGGAGGGTGCCTTAAGAGAGAGCCGCCCAGCCCTCCCATAGGCTCCCCAGGCGGCCCCCTCGTCAGTGGATCCAACGAGAGCTAGAGATCCCCGAGCGCTTCCCGCGCTGAGGTCGGAGCCTCCGAACCCGGAACGCCACGCACGGATCGTGCCCTGCTTACCATACGATCTGTACGGTCATGAGCGTACAGTAGGATCTGCGATCAGTCAATAACGCCCATCGGGCCTGGTCGTCTACGGGGCGGAGACGAGTTAGGTTGGTGCTATGGCGGGGGAGAACACCCAGGATCTCGCACGGCCGGCGGGAAGTACCGCCGCGCCGCCGGAGCGGTCGGCCAACCCGCTCCAGCGCCTGATCCAGCAGCGGCTGCGCGAGCGCGGCTGGTCCTACGGCGATGTCGCCCGGCGGGGCGGGCTGCCCCGCTCGACCGTCTACACCCTCGCCAGCACGCACAACCTCGTCCGGCCGCCCCGCCCGGCCACGATCGACGCGCTGGCGAAGGGCCTGGAGCTGCCCGTGTCGGCGGTCCGGGCGGCGGCCGCGGAGTCTACCGGGCTGCATTACTACGAGGCCCAGCAGGCAGTGCCCGGCCCCGGGGCGGGCGACCAGGAGCGGGAGCTCCTGATCGCCAGCATTGACGAGCTGTCACCCGAGGACCGGCGCCACGTGGCGGCGCTGGTGGAGTCACTGCGCAACCGGCCGGGGGACGCGCGGCCGGGGCAGGGCCGTTAGCCACTCCGGAGCTCGTCACTCCAGTGGCCAGTTCGGCGCGACCCCGAGGTGGCCCGCCAGGTCCTGGTAGGTCTCCTCGGGCAGGATGAGGCGGGCCGCCCGCAAGACGGCCAGGGGGTCCTCGCCCGGCGGGGTCAGGACGTAGACGGTGTGGTCGGCCAGGCTGTAGGTCACGATCAGCCGGTCATGGTCGGCCAGGATGATGCGCGCCCGCTCGGCCGCCCGCTGCGTCTCGGCCGTGATCGCCGCCGCTTGCAGTGCCCCGCTGCTGCCCATGCTCCCGTTGGCTGCCTTCCCGTTAGCGGTACTCCCCTTAGCGGCACTGCCGTTGGCTGAGTACCCGTTACCGGTGCTCCTGCTGGCCGTGCTCCCGCTGGCGGCGGGCTCGTTGGCGGCGGGCTCGTTGGCGGCGGGGCCGGACGCGGCGGGGCCGGCCCTGGTCCCCGGGTCGCCCCCGGCCGTGCCCGCAGGCGCGGCCCGGATGCGGTGGCGGTTTCCCCGGCGGTACCACACGACGAGCACGAGGGCGGGCTCGGCGAGGAACGCGATCCCGATGAGGACGGCGGCGACGATCAGCATGACCGCCAGCCACGGCGGGAAGCCGCCGCTCGTCATGGAGCGTTTCCCCGCGCCCGGTGACGCCGAAGGGCTGGCCGGCCGCGGGCTGGGCGAGGCCGAAACGGGCGGCGTGGCCGGTGGCGCTGCGGGGACGGCCGGCGAACTGCCCGACGGGACCGACGGCTTGGTTGGGGATGCGGTGGGCTTCCCCGGAGCCGATGGCCTAGTGGCGGGGGGCGGCCCGGGCTGGTGGCCGGGGCCGGTCGGCGGGACCGTGGACGGCGGCCGCACGGCCGCCGGGCGCGGAGCGGTCAGGATGAGCCCGGTGCGGATGATGTCGGGGTTGGGGCCGATGAGTGGCCGGTTGGCGGTGTAGAGGGCTTGCCAGCCGCCGGGGACGGCCAGGGCGGCGGCGATGCGGGACAAGGTGTCGCCCGGCTGGACCTTGTAGCGGGCCGATGCTGGCTGCCCGCCCGGCTCGGGGACGGTCAGGGCGACGCCCGCGCGGATGACGTCGGGGTTGGGGCCGATGAGTGGCCGGTTGGCGGTGTAGAGGGCTTGCCAGCCGCCGGGGACGGCTAGCGCGGCGGCGATGCGGGACAGGGTGTCGCCCGGCTGGACGACGTACCGCGCGACCCAGGCCGGGCCGGGAACGGCCTCGGTCACCGGAGCCCGCCAGGCCGCCCGCCTGGGCTCGGCCAGCGCCGGCCGAGTGACCGGAGCGGGGATTGCCCTGGTCCCGGTGGCCACCGGGACGGCCGAGATGGGCGTAGTGGCCGGAAGCGCGGTCGGGGGAACTGCGACCGAAGGCACTGCGACCGAAGGCACTGCGACCGAAGGCACTGCGACCGAAGGCACTGCGACCGAAGGCACTGCGACCGAAGGCACTGCGACCGAAGGCACTGCG
>DATBEM010000077.1:0-9555 GCA_036276115.1 Trebonia sp. | reverse complement strand
GGGGGGGCTGGCGGTGCTGGCGGGCTGGCGGTGGTGCGGGGCTGGCGGTGCTGGCGGGCTGGTACTTGCGGAGGCTGGCGCATCGGCCGGAACCGGTGCAGGCGGCCGGACGCTGGCCTGGCGGCTTGCGCGGCTGGGGTCTCGTGGGTGGGCGCGGCGGGGATCGGCGGGCGGGGCGCGACTGGGGATCTCGCGGGCGGGGCGGGGCGTGGGATCGGCGGGCGGGGCGGGGCGGCGGTAGCCTCGGGCGGGCGCCGGTAGCCTCGGGCGGGAGCTTGGGAGTGAAGGAGTGAGATGGCTGGGCGGAGCTTGCTGCTGGTGCACGCGCATCCCGATGATGAGTCCATCGGGACCGGGGCGACGATGGCGCGGTACGCGGCTGAGGGGGCGCGGGTCACCCTCGTGACGTGCACGCTGGGGGAGATCGGGGAGATCATCCCGCCCGGCCTGGCGCACTTCCTGCCGGATGAGCTGGGGGAGTACCGGGCCGGGGAGCTGGCGGAGGCGTGCGCCGCGCTCGGGGTGAGCGACCACCGGTTCCTCGGCGGCCAGGGGCACTGGCGGGACTCGGGGATGATGGGGGCGGAGGAGAACGAGGACCCCCGCTGCTTCTGGCGGGCGCCGGTGGCGGAGGCGGCCGCGCAGCTGGCGGCGATCATCGCCGAGGTCCAGCCGTCGGTCATCGTGAGCTACGGGGCCGACGGGTTCTACGGCCACCCGGATCACATCCAGGCGCACCGGGTGACCCGGGAGGCGTGGCTGCTGGAGGCGCCAGAGGCGCGGTTCTACGCCACCGCGGTGCCGGTGTCGGTCGCCAAGTCCGCCGCCGAGCTGCCGGCCGACTCCTGGTTCAGCGCCGACCCCGACCCGGTCGCCAACGCGGTGCCCGATGACGCCGTCACCACGGTCGTGGACGGCTCGGCCCACCTGGCGGCCAAGGTCGCGGCGATGAAGGCGCACGCCACCCAGATCACGGTCGACGGCGACTACTTCGCGCTGTCGAACAACATTGGCCAGCGGATCCTCGCGGCCGAGTACTACATCCAGCTGGACGCACGGCAGCCCGCGCTGGCCGCTGACCTCTTCGGGGACTGAGACTTGGATAGTCTGCCTGCCGTGGAGCCGAAGCAGGACGACAAGCAGCCGGACGGCAAGCGGCCAGGCGGGAAGGCGAACAGCCGCGCCTATGGCGCCGTCGTCTACCTGGTCCTGCTCATCCTGGGCATCGTCGAGGGGATGGTCGGCAGCTTCCAGTACGGGCAGTCGCCGCTGCCGTTGTTCGCGGTGCTGCTCGTCGTCCTCGTCCTCGCGTCCTGCCTGCTGGCCGGATGGGGCACCGGCTCAGTCGGCGGGGCGATCGCGGTGGCGGCGGGCTGGGTCCTCGCCTCCTTCTTCCTGTCGATGGGCACCCACCAGGGCAGCGTCATCATCACCGCCACGGCGGCGGGCGAGTGGTACCTGTACGGGGGGACGCTGGCCGTCTTCGTCGGCGTGCTCGCGTCGTTCGTCCTGCACGCCCGCTCCCGCGCCCGGGCGGCCAGCGGAGCCAGCCGGGCGGGCGGGCGGGGCTAACCCGGCTGGCGGGCTAACCCGGCTGGCCGGGCTAACGGTGGCAGCCAGTGGCAGCCAGTGGCAGCCAGTGGGAGACCGGGAGCGGGCACGGGCGCGCCCGGCAGCGGCTGAGCACCGGGCCGGCTTGGGCCGGGGGCGGACCCGTGAAAGAAAGGGCTAACGAGCAGGGGCGGAAGCCCGGAAACCCTACGGGCGGAGGGCCTTCAGGATGTCCCCGTTCATGCGGGCGATGGTTTCCAGGGGGATCCCCTTGGGGCAGACGGTGGCGCATACGCCGGTGTTGGTGCAGCCGCCGAAGCCCTCCGCGTCCATCTGCTCGACCATGGCCGTTACCCGCTGGTAGCGCTCGGGCTGGCCCTGGGGCAGGAGGCTCAGGTGGGTCACCTTGGCCGCGGTGAACAGCGACGCCGACGCGTTGGGGCAGGCCGCCACGCAGGCGCCGCAGCCGATGCAGGTCGCCGCGTCGAACGCCATGGTGGCATCCGGGAACGGCACTGGCAGGGCCGCCGCCTCGGGGGCCGACCCGGTCGGGGCGCTGACGTAGCCGCCCGCCTGGATGATCCGGTCGAACGCGGAGCGGTCCACGACCAGGTCCTTGACCACCGGGAAGGCAGCCGCCCGCCACGGCTCGACGGTGATCACGTCCCCGTCGGCGAAGTGCCGCATGTAGAGCTGGCAGGTGGTCGTGGCCTTCTCCGGGCCGTGCGGGACGCCGTCGATGGCCATCGAGCACATGCCGCAGATGCCCTCGCGGCAGTCGTGGTCGAACGCGACCGGGTCCTGGCCGTCGAGGATGAGCCGCTCGTTGAGGATGTCGATCATCTCCAGGAACGACATGCCGGGCTCGATCCCGTCGAGCGGGTAGTCGACCAGGCGGCCCCGGTCGGCGGCGTTCTTCTGCCGCCAGACGCGAATTGTCAGCTTCACTTGTAGGACCTTTGCGTCATGTGGACGTGCTCGTACTCGAGCGCTTCCTTGTGCAGTACTGGCTTGCTGTCGGCGCCGGTGAACTCCCAGGCGGCGACGTAGGCGAAGTGCTCGTCGTCGCGCAGCGCCTCGCCGTCGGGGGTCTGGTGCTCGGCCCGGAAGTGGCCGCCGCAGGACTCCTCGCGGTGCAGGGCGTCGATGCACATGAGCTCGGCCAGCTCGAAGAAGTCGGCCACCCGGCCGGCCTTCTCCAGCACCTGGTTCAGCTCCTCGCTGGTCCCGCTGACCTTGACCCGCGCCCAGAACTCCGTGCGCAGCCGCCGGATCTCGCCGATCGCCTTGCGCAGCCCCTCCTCGGTCCGCTCCATCCCGCAGTACTCCCACATGACGTGGCCGAGCTCGCGGTGGAAGGAGTCCGGGGTCCGGTCGCCGTCCACTGCCAGTAGCGCCGCGATGCGGTCCTGGACGGATGCCACCGCAGCAGCGACATCAGAGGAAGAGGCGCCGTCGTAGGGGGCGCCGGCCAGGTAGGACGCGATCGTGTTGGGCAGCACGAAGTAGCCGTCGGCGAGGCCCTGCATGAGGGCCGAGGCGCCGAGCCGGTTGGCGCCGTGGTCGGAGAAGTTGGCCTCGCCGATCACGAACAGGCCGGGGATCGTGGACTGGAGGTCGTAGTCCACCCACAGGCCGCCCATCGTGTAGTGGACGGCCGGGTAGATGCGCATCGGCACCGCGTAGGGGTCCTCGCCGGTGATGCGCTCGTACATCTCGAAGAGGTTGCCGTACTTGGCCTCGACCGCGTCCCGGCCCAGCCGCGCGATCGCGTCGGCGAAGTCGAGGTACACCCCGCGCCCGCCCGGGCCGGCGCCGCGGCCCTCGTCGCAGGCGTTCTTGGCCGCCCGCGAGGCGATGTCGCGCGGCACCAGGTTGCCGAAGGACGGGTAGATGCGCTCCAGGTAGTAGTCGCGCTCGCCCTCGGGGATGTCCTGGGGGGCGCGGGCGTCGCCGCCGGCCAGCGGGACCCAGACGCGGCCGTCGTTGCGCAGCGACTCCGACATCAGCGTGAGCTTGGACTGGTGGTCGCCGCTGACCGGGATGCAGGTCGGGTGGATCTGGGTGTAGCAGGGGTTGGCGAACAGGGCGCCCTGCCGGTGCGCCCGCCAGGTCGCGGTGACGTTGCAGCCCTTGGCGTTGGTGGACAGGTAGAACACGTTGCCGTAGCCGCCGGACGCCAGGACGACCGCGTCGGCCAGGTGCGCCTCGACCTCGCCGGTGACCATGTCGCGGACGACGACGCCGCGGGCCCGGCCGCCGGAGACGATCAGCTCCAGCATCTCGTGCCGGGTGTGCATGGCGACCGTGCCCGCCGCGACCTGCCGCTCCAGCGCCTGGTAGGCGCCGAGCAGGAGCTGCTGGCCGGTCTGGCCGCGGGCGTAGAACGTCCGCGAGACCTGGACGCCGCCGAAGGAGCGGGTGTCGAGCAGGCCGCCGTAGTCGCGGGCGAACGGGACGCCCTGGGCGACGCACTGGTCGATGATCTCCACGCTGACCTGGGCCAGCCGGTAGACGTTGGACTCCCGCGAGCGGTAGTCGCCGCCCTTGACGGTGTCGTAGAACAACCGCTGGACGGAGTCGCCGTCGTTGCGGTAGTTCTTGGCCGCGTTGATGCCGCCCTGGGCGGCGACGCTGTGCGCCCGGCGCGGGCTGTCCTGGTAGCAGAACGCGGTGACCTGGTAGCCGGCCTCGCCGAGGGTCGCGCTGGCGGAGCCGCCGGCCAGGCCGGTGCCGACGACGATCACCGACCGCTTGCGCCGGTTGGCCGGGTTGACGATCTTGCCGTGGAAGCGACGGTCGTCCCAGCGCTGCTCGACCGGAACGCCGGGGGCGGCCGCGTCGGCGACCGGGTCGCCCTCGGCGAACAGCTCAAAGTCGTCTAGCTCAAGGTCCATCTAGCTCACCACTCCGATCAGGACGCCGAACGGGACGGCGAGGAACCCGCCGGTGAGGACGGCCGAGAAGGCGATCGCGAAGGCGTTGAGGCCGCGCTCGCGCCGGGCGTTGCTGCGGCCGAGGGTCTGCGCCGCGCTCCAGACCCCGTGCCGGATGTGCAGGCCGAGGACGAGCAGGCAGATGACGTAGAACGCGGTCACCCAGCCGTTGCTGAAGTCGGCCACCACGTTGCCGTAGGGATCACCCGCGATGCCCTTGGGGTTCAGTACCCGGAACGTGAGGTCCAGCAGGTGGTAGAGCACGAAGATGACGACCAGGATCGCGCCCGTGCGCATGGTGCGGGAGGCGTAGCCCTGCTTGGGGCGGCCGCCCTGGTAGCGGACGGGCCGGGCGCGGCGGGCGCGCAGCGCCAGTTCCGCCGCCGAGCCGATGTGCGCCAGCACGCAGGCGACGAGGATGACCTCCAGGATGGTCAGCGCCCAGCGGTGCGGGATCGCCGGGGAGCCCATCGTCCGCAGCCACGCCGCGTAGCCGTCGTAGTCGGCGCGGCCGTAGAAGACCTTGAGGTTCCCGATCATGTGGGCGACCAGGAAGAGCAGGAAGACGATCCCGGTGACGGCCATGACGGCCTTCTTGCCGATCGTCGTGCGGTACAGGCGCAGGGTGCGGGAACCGGTGCGCGGGTGGGCGGAGGTCACGACCCGGGGAACCGGGCGCGACGGAACCGGCCGGGGAACACGCGAAGCGGGAGGAGCAGGTGGGGCGGCCATGCCAAGGACGGTAAGTCCGGGTCCTTCGACGCGTCCAATCTATGATGGTGGCCGTTTCCATAGCCTTAAGCTATGCACCGTGCAGATACAGCAACTTCGATATTTCCTGGCAGTCGCGGAGGTAAGGCATTTCACACGCGCATCGGCTGATCTCGGCGTCGCTCAGGCCACGCTGTCCAAGCAGGTCGCGGCCCTGGAGGACGACCTCGGGGCGCCGCTGCTGCGGCGGGCGCGGGGCAACATCACGCTCACCCCGGCCGGGGAGGCGCTGCTGCCGCTGGCCCGGCGCATCCTCGCTGACGTGGACACCGCCCGCCGGGAGGTGCAGGACCTGACCGGGCTGCGCCGGGGGCGGGTCCGCATCGGGGCGACCCCCTCGCTGCTGGGCGGCCTGCTGGCCGACGCCCTCGCCCGGTTCCACGCGGCCTTCCCCGGCATTGAGCTCAGCGTGACCCAGGGCGGCTCCCGGGACCTGATGGGCGACCTGGCGGGCGGCGAGCTGGACTTCGCGCTGATCGTGCTGCCGCTGCAGGAGGGCGACCCGTCCCTGGAGACGCAGCCGCTGCTGCGCGAGGACCTCGTGGTCGCCACGGCGGCCGGCGACCCGCTGCCGGCCCGGGGAAAGGGGGGCACGGTGCACCTCGGCGACCTGCGGCAGCGCCCCCTGGTCATGTTCCGGCCGGGCTATGACCTGCGCGACGCCACCCTGGCCGCCTGGCGGCAGGCCGGCCTGGAGCCGCGCTTCGCCATCGAGGGCGGGGAGATGGACGCGGTCTTGCGGTTCGTGGAGGCCGGGATCGGCATCGCGGTGGTCCCGTCGGTGGTGCTGCCGGGGCGGCCGGGGGTGGTCGGCTACCCGATGGCCCGGCCGGGTCTGCGCCGCACGGTCGCGCTCGCGCGGCGCAAGGACGTCCAGCCGACCCACGCCGCCCGCGAGTTCCGCAGCGTCCTGCTGGCCCACGTCCAGGCCGAGGCGGAGTCGGGCAGCTTCCCGCCGGGCGTGGAATCCCTGCTGTAGTGAGCCCTTAAGGGCCAGCCAGCGCTTCGGTCATGTTGACGTACACCGGCACCATCTGGTCGACCTCGGTCATCTGGAGCACCCGGGCCACGTTGGCGCCCGGGCTGACCAGGGCGAGCCGCCCGCCGCTGCCGGACAGGGCCAGGCTGGCCCGCACGATCGCCTGCAGCGCGGCCGAGTCCATGTAGCGCAGCGCCGACATCTCGATGATCAGCAGGCGCGGGCGCTTGCTGGTCTCGGCCGCCAGGACGGCGTGCAGGGTCTCGCTGCCGGTGATGTCGGCCTCGCCCGCGAGCTCTACCAGCGTGTAAGGCTCGGGCCCGGAGTCGTGCTGGGTAACGGACGCCGTGAGCGTGTCCACACCAGGTTTTTACCACGTCGGCGTCACCGCAAGCGCCCTGGTCCGGAAGCCGGCGCCAGCCAGCGCTCCATGCAGCTCAGGAGTTCCTCTACGTCGATCGGCTTGGTGATGTAGTCGGTCGCGCCCGCGTCGAGCGCCTTCTCCCGGTCCCCGTGCATGGCCCGGGCGGTGACGGCGATGACCGGCAGGTCGGCGTGCCGGGGCATCTGGCGGATCGCGCGGGTGGTCTCGTGCCCGTCCATCTCCGGCATCATCACGTCCATCAGCACGATGTCGAAGTCCCCGGCCGCGAGGGCGGCGATCGCCCGCCGCCCGTCGGTGGCCTCCGCGACGGTCATGCCGTGCAGTTCCAGCACGTCGGTCAGCACGAACGCGTTGCGCGGGTCGTCGTCGACCACCAGGACCCGGCGCCCGCGCAGGGCGTCGTGCCGCCCGGCGGGGGGCACCGGCCGGAACGCCGGCACCACGCCCCCGGCCGCCGCCCCGCCCCGGGCCGGAGCGGCCGGGACGGCGGAAGCGGCGAAAGCGGCTGGGGCGGCCGGGGCGGCAGCGGGAGCCACCGCCGACAGCGGCAGCGACAAGCTGAACGTGCTCCCCGCCCCGAGCTCGCTGCGCACCGTGACGTCCCCGCCGAGCTGGGCCGCGACCTCCCGGCAGATCGCCAGCCCGAGCCCGGTCCCGCCGTACCGCCGGCTGGTCGTGCCGTCGCCTTGCTGGAAGGCGGCGAAGATGGCCGTGAAGTTGTCCGGGCTGATCCCGATGCCGGTATCGGTAACCGAGAAGACCACCAGCGGAGAAGCCCCCGGCGAGACGTCGATCCGCAGCTCGACTTGCCCCCGCTCGGTGAACTTGACCGCGTTGGCCAGCAGGTTGTTGAGGATCTGCCGCAGCCGCTGCTTGTCGGTCTCCAGCTCCCCGGGCACTTCCGGCGACTGGGCGATGGTGAACCGCAGCTGCTTTTCCGCCGTCAGCGGGGCGAACGTGCCCCGCAGGTCCTCGACCAGGCTGGCGAGGGTGAACCGCTCGGAGTGGATCTCCATCTTCCCCGACTCGACCTTGGTCAGGTCGAGGATGTCGTTGATCAGCCCGAGCAGGTCCGAGCCGGAGGAGTGGATGATGTTGGCGTACTCGACCTGCTTGGCGTACAGGTTCCCGTCGGCGTTCTGGGCCAGCATCCGCGCCAGCACCAGCAGGCTGTTCAGCGGCGTGCGGAGCTCGTGTGACATGTTCGCCAGGAACTGCGACTTGTAGCGCGACGCCTGGTCCAGCTGGACCGCCCGCTCCTCGATTTCCTGCCGGGCCTGCTCGATCTGCGCGTTCTTGGCCTCGATGTCGCGGTTCTGCGTCGCCAGCAGGGCGGCCTTGTCGGCCAGCTCGGCGTTGGACCGCTGGAGCTCGTCTTGCCGGGCCTGGAGCTCAGCCGTCAGCCGCTGGGACTGGCCGAGGAGCGCGTCGGTCCGGGCGTTGGCGGTCATCGTGTTGACGTTGACCCCGATGGTCTCCATGAGCTGCTCCAGGAAGTCCCGGTGGACCTGCGTGAACGGCCACAGCGACCCCGCCTCGATCACGCCGAGCACCTGGTCCTCGAAGACGATCGGCACGATCATCACGTTGGCCGGCCGCGCCTCGCCGATGGCGGAGGAGATCCGCGCGTACCCGGCCGGGATGTCTTCCAGCACGATCGGCCGCCGGGTCCGGGCGACCTGCCCGATGAGCGACTGCCCGGGCAGCACCGCCTCCGGGGTCCCGTCGCCGGGCCGCAGCCCGTAGCCGGCGATGAGCCGCAGCGTCGTCCGGTCCCCGCTCGCCCCGCCCGGGCCGCCATCGGGGCCAGGGCTGGTGAGGAAGAACGCGCCGTGCTGCGCCCCGATCATGGGGATCAGCTCGTCCATGATCAGCTCGGCCACCGTTGCCAGGTCCCGCTGGCCCTGCATGAGGCCGGCGATCCGGGCCAGGTTGGTCTGCAGCCAGCCCTGCTGCCGGTTGGCCTCGGTCGTGTCCCGCAGCGACCGCACCATCGCGTTGATGTTGTCCTTCAGCTCGGCGACCTCGCCCTGGGCCTCGACCGTGATCGAGCGGGTCAGGTCGCCCGACGCGACCGCGCTGGTGACCCCGGCGATCGCCCGGACCTGCCGGGTCAGGTTGGCGGCGAGCTGGTTGACGTTCTCGGTTAGCCGCTTCCAGGTGCCGGACACCCCCTCGACCTCGGCCTGCCCGCCGAGCCGCCCTTCCCGGCCGACCTCGCGGGCCACGCGGGTGACCTCGGCCGCGAAGGAGGACAGCTGGTCGACCATCGTGTTGATCGTGGTCTTGAGCTCCAGGATCTCGCCCCGGGCGTCCACGTCGATCTTGCGCGTCAGGTCGCCCCGGGCGACGGCCGTGGTGACCTGGGCGATGTTGCGGACCTGGCCGGTGAGGTTGTTGGCCATGAAGTTAACGTTGTCGGTCAGGTCCTTCCAGGTGCCGGCCACGTTCGCGACGGTCGCCTGGCCGCCGAGGATGCCCTCGGTGCCGACCTCGCGGGCGACCCGGGTGACCTCCCCGGCGAACGCCGACAGGGTGTCGACCATCGTGTTGATGGTCTCCTTGAGCTCCAGGATCTCGCCCCGGGCGTCGACCCGGATCTTCTGGCTGAGGTCGCCCCGGGCGACGGCGGTGGTGACCTGGGCGATGGACCGGACCTGGCCGGTGAGGTTGTTGGCCATGACGTTGACCGACTCGGTCAGGTCCTTCCACGTGCCCGAGACCCCGCGCACGTCGGCCTGCCCGCCGAGCCGTCCTTCGGTGCCGACCTCGCGGGCGACCCGGGTGACCTCGCCGGCGAAGGAGGACAGCTGGTCGACCATCGTGTTGATCGTGGTCTTGAGCTCCAGGATCTCGCCCCGGGCGTCCACGTCGATCTTGCGCGTCAGGTCGCCCCGGGCGACGGCCGTGGTGACCTGGGCGATGTTGCGGAC
>DATBEM010000076.1:0-29843 GCA_036276115.1 Trebonia sp. | reverse complement strand
CGGCTGGCTCCCCGGGGAGCCAGCCGCCCGGATTATTCTCCGCGGGCGCGTTTCCGGCGCGGGCGGGCGGAAAGCGTGACGGCCGTGACCACACAGGCTACGACTACGGGGCGGGTCCGGGTAGGCACCGCCGGCTGGACCGACAAGTCGCTCATCGAGGCCGGCTGGTACCCGCCGGAGGCGAGGACGCCGGAGCAGCGGCTGCGGTACTACGCGCAGCAGTTCCCGCTGGTGGAGGTGGACTCCGCCTACTACGCGATGCCCGCCGAGCAGGTCGCCCGCGCCTGGGCGGACCGGACCCCGGCCGGGTTCACGTTCAACGTCAAGGCGTTCAGCCTGTTCACCCAGCATCCCACTCCGGTGAAGGCCCTCCCGGCCGACCTGCGCGACGCCGCCAGCCGGGCCGGCAAGGACCGGGTCTACCTCAAGGACGTCGGCCCGGACGTGACCAGCCAGGCGTGGGACCGGTTCCTGGCGGCGCTGGAGCCGCTGCGCCAGGCAGGCAAGCTCGGCGCGATCCTGCTCCAGTTCCCGCCGTGGTTCCCGCTCTCGAAGGCGAACAAGGAGTACATCGCGGCCTGCGCGGAGCGGGTCGCGCCCCGGCGGGCCTGCGTGGAGTTCCGCAACCACACCTGGATGGACGACCGCAACCAGCAGGAGACGCTCGCCTTCCTGGCCGGGCAGCGGCTGCCCTACGTCTGCGTGGACATGCCGCAGGGCTACCCGAGCTCCATCCCGCCGGTTCTCGCCGTCACGAGCGACCTGGCCGTCGTCCGGCTGCACGGCCACTCCCGTCACTGGGAGAGCAAGGACATCGCGCAGCGGTTCGGCTACCGCTACGGCGACGGTGAACTGGGCCAGTGGGCCGCGAACGCCACCCGGCTGGCCAAGGACGCCGACGAGACCCACGTGGTGTTCAACAACTGCTACCGCGACTGGGCCCACGGCAACGCCCGGCAGCTGGCCGAGGCACTCGGGCGGCGCGAGCAGTCCGGGCGCCTGGTTTGATCCCGCCTGCCCGGGCAGTGCGGAGGGCATGAAAAGCCGCCAGGGCCATTCCGAGGCCACCCGCCGGACTGTCATCATCGCCGGCCTGGCGAACCTCCTGGTCGGGCTGGCGAAGCTGGCGGCCGGGATCCTGAGCGGCTCCAGCGCCATGCTGGCCGAGGCCGCCCACTCGGCCGCCGACACCCTCGACCAGGCGTTCCTGCTGATGTCGCTGCGCCAGGCGGACCGCCCGGCGAGCCGCGCGCACCCGTTCGGGCACGGCCAGGAGCGGTACTTCTGGACGCTGCTGGCGGCGTTCGGGATCTTCATCGCCGGGGCCGGGTTCTCGGTCTTCGAGGGGATCTTGTCCCTCACCCGCAACCATCACGAGGACCCGGTGTACGCGTACGCGGCCCTGGCCGCCGCGGTCGTGGCCGAGGGGACCTCGTTCGCCCGGGCGTACTGGCAGGTGCGGGGCGAGGCCCGCCAGCGCCGCCAGGGCGTGCGCCAGCGGGTGGAGACCAGCCCCGACATCACCGTCAAGGTCGCCCTGTTCGAGGACAGCGCGGCCGTCATCGGCCTGGTCTTCGCGGCCCTCGGCATCGGCCTGGACCAGCTCACCGGCTCATCGGTGTGGGACGGGGCGGCCTCGATCGCGATCGGCGGCCTGCTGGTGGCGGTGGCCGTCAAGCTCGGGCACGACAGCAAGGAACTGCTCATCGGCCGGGCCGCCAGCCCCGAGGTCGAGCAGGCGATCAGGACCGAGATCGAGTCCCGGCCCGGGGTGGACGCGCTGCTGGAGCTGCAGACGATGCACATGGGGCCGGACAACCTGATCGTGGCGGCCCGGGTTGACCTGGACGACGAGCTGCGGGCCGGGCAGGCCGAGGACCTGGCCGACGAGATCGACCGCCGGCTGTCGGACCAGCTGCCGCTGCAGCTCCACGTCTTCATCGACCCGACCCAGGGCCGGGGGGCGTCATCGAGGATCCAGAATTAACGCTGAGGGAATCCGGCCGAAAAGGTCGTTTTAGTTCAATACCGCCAGGAACGACCGGATATCTACGGTAACTAAAGCCTTGTCGGTTATCTGCCGTTCACTTAGCATGTCAGGTGGCCTGCCAGTTGATCATTGGCATTGACGCAGCCATGCGGCAGGCCGCTTTCCTGGGAGGCCACTACATGGTCGCAAGACCCCTTCTCTATGCCGGCACAGCTGGCTTGCTCATCGCTAGCGCGGTGATCGCGACCCCGGCGCTGGCGAGCTCCGCGGGCCACCACGGCGGCTCGGACATCCCCCCGGTGGCGCAGCGGATCGCGGCGACGACGGCGGCGTACAACGCGATCGAGGCGAAGATCGCCGCCGGCCAGTCCCTGCGCGAGCCCTTCGTGAACGGGACGGCAGCGGAAGACATTGTCGACTACGGCGTCAACGGGCTCTGGCAGAAGGGAATTGACGGCGCTGGCGTGACCGTCGCGTACGTGGTCACCAACCCTGACCCGGACCTGGCGAGCGCGCTGGCCGCGTACTCCACGGCGATGGACCTGCCCGCGGCGGACGTCTCCGACATGACGCTGCCCGCCCCGGCTGACCCGAACTTCACCTGCGTGGTCGAGTGCGACGCGGGCGAGGACCAGCTCGACGCCGAGTCGATCCACTCGATGGCACCGTACGCGAAGATCCTGTTCGTGCACCCGTCGGTGCCGGAGACCGTCGGCATGCAGGGCTGGCCGCAGATCGCCCAGGCGATCAAGGCGATCGCGGACGAGCACCTGGCCGACGTCATCACCGTCAGCATGGGCGACGCCGAGAACAGCTTCATCAACGACCCGTCCAACCCGACCGCGACCCAGCAGGCGGCCATCCACTCGCTGGACCCGGCCTTCCTCGACGCGGCGGCCAAGGGCGTCCCGGTGTCGTTCTCGTCCGGTGACTGCGGCCCGACCGACCCGCCGGTGCTCAACGACACCGGCCAGTGCACCCCGGCGATCGGCGTCACCGCGGACCACCCGGGCGACAACCCCTGGATCACCTCGGTCGGCGGCACGCTCCCGAACGCGGGCCTGTCCACCCCGGCCGGGCGCACCGCGCCGGACGCGCTGTGGGCCGCCCGCACCACCCACTCGGACGCGGAGGGCGCTGGCGTCTCCACCGTCTTCCCGCAGCCCTCGTGGCAGAAGGACATCCCGGCGCTGGCCGGGGTGACCGGGCGGGCCTTCCCCGACATCTCCCTGGACGCCAGTAACGGCACGTCGCAGGCGTCGCCCACCTGGGCGGGCATCCTCGCCCTCGCCACCCAGCTCAAGCACGGCGACCTCGGCACGGTGAACCCGGCCCTGGCCGCGATCGGGCCGCGCGGCGCGGCGGCGGGCATCGTCGACGTCCCGGCGGGCTACACCAACAGCGCCTACGGGGTTACCGGCTACGCCACCGCGACCGGGTACGACATCGCCTCCGGCTGGGGCACCATCTGGGCCCCGGACTTCGTGCCCGCCCTGGTGGGCGCGGTCAACCGGCAGCACGGCGCCGGCGACCCCGCGCGGCAGGCCGCGGCGCTGCTGGGCCAGCTGCAGGGCAAGGTCAAGGTCGCCCAGGCCAAGGGCCACGGCGGCGCGAGCACCGTGACGGTGACCGGGACCGGCTTCATCCCCGGCCGCACCCCGAACGGCACCACCGTCGTGGACGGCTTCGGCGTGTACCCGCCGCTGCCGGGCCAGTACGGCGCCGACGGGCCGCCCTTCGCCGACCCCGCCTCCACCGTTCCCGGCCAGGCCTGGGACACGGTAACCGCCACGGTCACCCGCCAGGGCGGGCACGCCAGGCCCCAGCCGGTCACGGTGAACGGGCCGGACGGCAACGGGGCGGTGACCCTGAGCATCGACACGTCGGGCCTGCAGCCGGGCTCGTACACGGTGCAGATCAAGGGCGACCTGCTCACCCAGGCCGCCTCGTTCACGGTCAAGGGGCACGGGAAGCCCTGGTAGCCAGCCGTTAGGGCGATGACCTAGCACGGCAAAAGCGGGGGGCGGGCCAGCCGGCCCGCCCCCCGCTCGCTTCCTGCCTACCGGCTGGCGGCCACGTCCCGGACCTCCAGGGCGTGCACGACCCGCTCGGTGCTGGCCTCGTGCCAGGCCAGGTCGGCCAGCGCGACGACGCCGAGCGCGATCGCGTCGGCGAAGGTGAACCAGGTCAGCAGCGACCCGTTGAACACCAGGGCGGCGATGAGCGACCACGCGGCGACCAGGGCGACGAGGCCGTGGCCGACGCGGCGCGAGGCCTGCCGGGCCAGCGCGGCGCTGGCGGCCGCGACCACGGCGACCCCGGCCGACACGCCGAACGCGGTCCACCCGGCCCGGTCGGCCGACCAGGCCATGGCGGCGACGGCAAGGAACGCCCCGGCGACGACGTACAGGCCGTCAAGCAGGAACCGTGAGCTGAGCTTCATGACTGAGCACCTCCATGACGCCTGCCAGCGGCGGCGTCACCCGTGAGCTAACACGGCGGGTCGAGGGGGCGCCCGGGAAAGGTGCCGGCCGGCTCGTCGGGCGGTCCGCGACCGCCATACAGGTGGAGCGTATAGGAAAGCGTCTATATTTCCCGCTCCCTATGTCTCGTAGCTCACACCGGCAACGACCGCCCGCCGGACCCGTAGATCCTGGGTGCTGGCTGGTGATGTGCCCTGCCTGCGGTGCATGCAGCTTGCCGGGGCCGGGAACGCGATAACCTGTCAGCCGCGAGTTCAGTGGTGATGGGTGGCGGGAGTGGCTGGGTCATGAGCGATCACGCGGCGCAGGTTCGGCCGGTCATAGTCGTGCTGCCCCCGGAGATCGACGTGACCAACGCCGACGAGGTGCACGAGCAGCTGGTGACGGGGCTGTCGTCGGGCGAGGGCACGGTGGTGGCGGACCTCACCGCGACCTCCTTCTGCGACTCATCCGGGGTGCACGCGATCATGAGCGCCCACCAGCGCGCGGTCGCCCGGGAACTGGTGCTGCTGCTGGCCGTCAGCCCGGGCGGGTCGGTCCGGCGGATGCTCCAGCTGACCGGGGCCGACCGCATCATGCGGGTGTTCGCCACCGTGAACGAGGCGGTCGCGGCCGCGTAAGGCCGTCACGCCCGGCGCACCACGATCAGCGCGACGTCATCCTCGCGGGAGCCGAACGCCGCCAGCACGTGGTTCGCGAACGCCTCCACGTCGGCGTCGGCCGCCTCCTCGCCGGCCGCCCGCAGCCGCTCCAGGTTGTGGTCGATGAGCACCTGCCGGTCCTCCACGAGGCCGTCGGTGAACAGCAGGGCGGTCCCGTCCACGGGCAAGAAGGCCTTCGCCACGTGCGGCTCATGGCGGGACATGCCCAGCATCAGGCCGCCCTCCCCCACGTAGCGGCCGCGCCCGCCGTCGCCGTCCAGCACCAGCATCGGCATGTGCCCGCAGTTCACGATCGACAGCTCGCCAGCCTCCGGGTCCAGCAGCACCAGGCACAGCGAGGCGAGGATGCCCGGGTGATAGCGCCGCAGCACGTCGTTGAGCAGGCCCGAGATCGCCAGCGGGGCGTGGCCCTCGCTGACGAAGGCGTGCAGGGCGTGCCGCAGCTCGCCCATGACCGTCGCCGCCTGCAGGGAATGGCCCTGGACGTCGCCGATGACGACGAGGACCCCGTCGCGCCAGCGCAGCGCCTCGTAGAAGTCGCCCCCGACCTCGGCCTGGTCGCTGGCGGGCAGGTAGCGGACCGCCAGCATCGCGCCGGGGATCGCGGGCAGCGCCGTCGGCAGGAAGCTGCGCTGCAGGGTCAGGGCGACCAGGTGCTCCTCGGCCGACGAGCGGAGCGCCTCCACGCCGAGGGCGACGGACTGGGCGAGCTGCCGGAGCAGCTGGCGGTCCTCGTCGACGGAGATCCCGTCCCCGCTGATCACCAGCGCGACCGGCGGGCGGCCGGGCTTGGTGCGGGCGACCCCGACGCACACGTCCTCCCGCAGCGTGCTGTCGGGCATGATCTCCAGCCAGTCGTCGCGGGCGATAACCGCGATGGCGCTGGCCTCGCGCGGGCCGAGCACGTGGCCGGCCACCCGGGTCGCCAGGCCCTTCGGGCCGCCCCGGCGGACCGTCTCCCGGCCGCCGGGAACGGCCGCCATGCGGCGGGCCTGGCCGTCGGGCATTTCCAGGACCAGGATGGCGGGCACCGCGAAGATGCGGGCGCCGCCGTCGGCCGCCGCCGCCGCGAGGCCGTCGAACGTCTCAGCCGCGTTGATCCGCAAGGTGACGCTGGCCAGCGCGGTCAGCATCGCCGCGGTCCGCTCGGCCCGCTGCCGGGCGCGCGCGTAGCGCAGCACCGCCGTGACCGTCGGCAGCAGCTCGTCGGGCTCGGTCGGGTCGGCCAGGTAGGCGTCGGCCCCCTGGGTCAGCCCGTGCGCCCGGTCGGCGACGTCGACAGCGGTGGCCGACACCTGGATCACCGGGGTCGAGGCGGTGAGCGGGTCGGCCTTGATCAGGCGGCAGACCTCGAAGCCGCTCATGTCGGGCAGGTTCACGTCCAGCAGGATCAGCTCGGCCGCGGCGGCGGCCGCGAGGCCCTCGGCCCCGGTGCCCACCTCCGTCACGGTGTGCCCCGCGCGCCGCAGCCAGGTCGCGATCACGTACCGCTTGGCCTCGTCGTCATCGACGAGCAGCACCTGCGCCCGGTACTCGGCCGCCGGCTGGCTCATCGGGCCGCCCGGACGGCCCGGCGGATCGCGAACGCCAGCCGGGGCCGGGTGAGCTGGTCCTTGGCCAGCAGCGCGAACGCCCGCTCCGGCGGCGGGATGTCCTGGCCGGTGATGACGATCGCCGGCAGGCCCGGCGGGAGCTGGCCGAGCAGCTCCAGGCCGTCCAGGCGCGGCATCGCGAGGTCGGCCAGCACCAGGTCAGCTCCCTCGGCCGCGATGGCGGCGAGCGCCTCGACGCCATCGCCCGCCTCGATGACCCGCCCGGCGATGCCGTCGAGCATGGCCGTGAGCACCAGGCGGAACGCCGGGTCGTCGTCGGCCACCACGACGGTCGCGAGCGACGGGACGCCGTGCGGCAGGTTCAGCACGGCGGTCGTCCCGCGGGGCACCGCGCTGGCCAGGGTCAGCTCGCCGCCCAGCAGCCGCGCCAGCCGCCGGGCGTACGGCAGCCCGAGGCCGGTGCCGCCGCGCCGCGCGCCCGGCACCTGGTAAAACTCCTCGAATACGCGCTCAAGCTGCCCCTCGGGGATCCCGGTGCCGGTGTCGGTGACCCGGATCTCGATCGCGTCCGGCCCGCTGGTGACGGTCAGCCGGACCTCGCCCTCGTCGGTGTACTTGATCGCGTTGGACATGAGGTTGCGCAAGATGGCGGTCAGCGCGCCCTCGTCGGTCAAGAGGGTCGCCGGGGCGCCGTCGACGCTGACCAGGACGTTAACTGGCTTGCCCTCGGTCATCGGCCGGGCGAGCCCGCGCAGCGTGGCCAGCAGCGCCGGCAGCGGCACCTCGGCCGGCTCGAGGACGAGCTGGCCCGACTCAGCCTTGGCCACGTCGAGCAGTTCGTTGACCAGGGTCAGGAGCGTCGCGGAGGCCTTCCGGATGAGGTCCACCTGGTAGAGCTGCTCGGACCCGAGCCCGCCCTCCGGGCCGGCCAGCAGCCGGGCCAGGCCGAGGATCGAGCTGAGCGGGCTGCGCAGCTCGTGGCTGATGTTGGCCCAGAAGCGGTCCTTGGACGCCGACGCCACCCGCAGCTGCTCGGACTTCTCGTCCAGCTCGCGGTACAGGGCGACGACGCCGCGGTTAGTCTGCTCCAGCTCCTCCGACAGCTCGGAGTACAGCGCCATCACGCCCTGGTTGGTCTCCTGCAGCTCGGCGTTGAGCAGCTGGAGCTGCTCCTTCTGCCGGGTGAGGTCCTCCAGCGAGGCGATGAGGTCACCGTTGTTGCGTCGTAGTTCGTCCAGGGCGGGCTCCGGCAGCATGGCCGCGAGCTGCTCGCGGACGTCGCTTAGGTTGGGCTGGGCGCTGAACGGGCGTCGTTTCGCCATGCGGATCACCTGCCCAGCGGAGGTCACGCTATCCATCAGGCGAGCGGCCGCCGCCATCCCGTCCGCCGGCGGGGGGCCGTCGCCCGCAATCGTGAGGATCAGGTCGGCCGCGTCCGCGCCGAACGTGATGACGGCGCCCTGCCCGGCCGTGATCGCGGCCCGGCACACCTCGCTCAGCGCGGTGGCGACCCGGATCCCGTCCTGCCGCTCCAGGCCAAGCCCGTCGGCCAGCTCGCGGCCGAGCCTGCGCGCCGCGAAGACCCCGGACAGGTCCTGCACGCGCAGGCGGGCGAGCTCGGTCATGGCTTCAGCACCAGCACCCCCGCGTCGTCGCGATGGGTCCCGGCCTCGGCCAGCAGGGCGGCGGCGATGACGAGCGCGTCGCGGGCGCCCAGGCCGGGCAGCAGCCGCGGGTCCCAGCGGTTGCTGATGCCGTCGGAGTGCAAGATGACCGCCGCCCCGGGCGGCGCCTCGTACTCGAACTGGCGGATGGAGCGCGCCTGGTGCCCGACGATCCCGGGCACCGAGAGCATGCTCCGGCGGGCGCCGTCGGCCAGGATCACGGCCGCGACGTTACCCAGGCCCGCGAACTGGATGGCCCGCCCGGTCACCTGCACGACCCCGATGGCGCCGCCGCGGGTGCTGGCCAGCCGCCGGTGCGCCCGCTCGACCAGCGCGGCCGGCCCGGCGGCGGGCTCCTCGAGGACCGCCGTCACCGCTTCCATCGCCGCGCTGGCGGCCAGCGGGCCGTGCCCGAGGCCGTCGCAGAGCACGCCGGTCAGCCCGGCGCTGGTCCCGGCCAGGCCGAAGACGTCGCCGCACTCGGTTTCCCCGGTGATCGGCCGGATCAGGCCGGCGTAGCGGGCGGCGCCCGGCCGCGGGCTCGGCCAGAACCGGGCGATCAGGGCAGTGCCATGGCCCGGGACCGAGAACATGTCGGTGAAGTCAGCCAGCCGGCTGATCGCGCCCAGCCCGATGCCGAGGGTGCCGCTGGTGGAATGGCCATCGCGCAGGGCCGCGCGGGCGTCGCGCAGCCCCGGCCCGGCGTCGATCGTCACCATCTCGATCCCCGGGTGATCGCCCTCCCGCCCGATGCGCAGCAGCATCGCCCCCTGGCTGGCGTGCTTGTCCAGGTTGGACGCCGCCTCGGTCACGGCCAGCGCCAGCTGGTCGGCCCGGGCGGGCGGGAAGTCCAGCCGGCTCGCGAGGGCCAGCGCCGCCGCCCGGCAGGCGGAGACGGCGCTGGGGTCCTCGACCCGCACCCAGCGCTGGTCGCCCGGCGCCTGGCCGATCAGGGACGTGGTCAACGGGACCACTTGACGACCACGATCGTGGTCCCGGCGCCCGGCTTGGACGTCAGCTCGAACTCGTCCACGAGCCGCCGCGAGCCCGACAGCCCCAGCCCCAGGCCGCTGCCGGAGGTCCAGCCGTCGGTCAGGGCCAGCTCGACGTCCGGAATGCCCGGCCCGCCGTCGGTGAAGTGCAGGCGGACGCCGGGGCGTCCCTTGGGCGACTGGACGACCTCGACCCGGGCGCTGCCGCCGCCGCCGTGGATCAGGGTGTTGCGCGCCAGCTCGCTCGCGGCCGTCACCAGCTTGGTCTGGTCGACCAGGGACAGCCCGGACTTGGCCGCCACGGTCCGGACATGCTGGCGGACGCGGACCACGTCGTCGCCCGACTGGATGGGGAACTCATCCATCACCGGCGCCCGTTCAGGAGCTCCAGGCCTTTCTCGGCGTTGAGCGCGGTCCGGACGCCCTTCATGGACAGCCCGAGCTCGGTGAGCGTGATCGCCACCGCCGGGCGCATGCCGACGATCACGGTCTCCGCGTCGAACAGCCGCGAGATCGACCCGATCATGGTCAGCATCCGGCCGATGAAGGAGTCGACGATCTCGACGGCGGTGATGTCGATGATCACGCCGCTCGCCCCGGTGGCGACGAGCTCGTTGGCCAGGTCTTCCTGAAGCCGCAGGACGCTCTCGTCCTCCAGCTCGACCTGGATGGAGACGAACAGCGTCCGCCCGATCTTGACGATCGGCACCTGGTCCATAAGGCGCGGACGACCGTCAGGCCGGCCTGCCGGAAGGCGACCGCGAGGGCGTCGGCGAGCGTCGCCTTGGTGGCGATGTCCCCGAACTCGATGCCCAGGGAGACGATCGTCTGCGCGACCTGGGGCCGGATGCCGGAAATGGTGCACTCGGCGCCGAGCAGGCGAACCGCGCTGACGGTCTTCAGCAGGTGCTGGGCGACCTCGGTGTCCACCGTTGGCACGCCGGTGATGTCGATCACCGCGTGGGCGGCGCCGCTCGCCACCAGGGCCTCCAGCAGGCGCTCCATGACCACCTGGGTACGGGCCGAGTCGAGCGTGCCGACCAGCGGCACCGCGATGATGCCCTCCCAGAGGCGGACGACGGGCGTGGACAGCTCCATCATCGCGGCCGACTGGTCGGCGATGATCTGCTCGCGCGCGGAGGAGTACGCCTCGAAGGTCCGCAGGCCGAGGTCATCGAGCAGCCGGGAGAGCGTGAGGTACTCCGGCACCATGTCGGCCGAGTCGGCGACCAGCTCGTAGACGGCATCCTTGAGGGAGAACACCGCCAGGGCGGTCTCGCTCGGGGTGAAGCCGTCCCGGGCGCGCGAGCGCGACAGCTCGTCCAGGGCCGCGTGGAGCTCGCCGGCCGCGTGGTCATCGGCGCCGGACAAGACCCGGTTGATCAGCGAGAACAGGTCGGTGAGCTCGCGCCGGACCTCCTCACTGGAAGTGCGTCCGCGCGAGCTGGCGACGACCAGCTCGCTCCAGCGGCCGACCACCTTGTCCTGGTGGCGGCGGAGGTAATCCGCCATGCGGTCCTGAGTACTGCCAGCGTCCATGGATGGGCATCCTACGCATTAGTGATGGGGTGAGGCCTGGTCGCTCAATAGGCTACATCGCAGGCCCCGGTCGCGGCAGCGGCCGGGCTGGCTCCTGGCTTTCGCTAGGGCAGCGACATGTGCATCCGGATAACGGTGCCGCTCTCGCCGGACCGGACCTCCACGCGGTCGCAGACCTGGTGGACGAGCCACAGCCCGTGCCCCCCGGTGGCGTCCGGGGCGGGTGCCCGGCGCCCGGCCAGCGGGTCGGCGATGATCCCGGCGTCGCGAATCTCGCACACGATCTCTTCCGCGTCATGCCAGATCCGCATCGACCCGGGCGAGCGGGCGTGCCGGACGCTGTTCGCGGCGACCTCGCTGACCGCGATCACGAAGTCGGTCACCCGCGCGTCAGCCAGGCCCGCCATCCGGGCGTGCTTCTCGGCCAGGGCGCGGACTTCCGACAGGTTCGTGGTGTAAGCGAAGAGCATGGCATCCGGTTGGTGACGGGCGGGGGAAGCCTGACACCGCCCCCCGGGACACTGTAGCCGCCCGCCTGGTCCCGGTATGCGACGTTTCGCCCCGGGCGGGCCCGGGCGGGCGCAGCCGGCCGGGGTAGCCGGCCCGGGTTAACCGGCCCGATCGAGGGCAGTGGGGTTGGGTACCGCTCCAGACGAGGGGAGGTACCGCTCCTAAGGAGGCGCGACATGGGCTTCATGGACAAGCTCCGCAACAGGTTCCAGATGGGCAAGGGACACGCTAAGGAGCGCGCGGGCCAGGCCGGCGGCGATCCCTACCTCGAGGGTGAGGGCAAGGCCGAGCGCGTCGGCGGCGCCACCCGGCAGGTCGGCGAGCAGGCCAAGGACGCCGGCAAGAACGTCCGGGACGCCTTCAAGCGGTAAGCCCCGGGCTCACGCAGGCGCGGGCGCCGGCCGTCACGGCCGGCGCCCGCCTTCATTAGCCAGGCTTAGATTTCAGGGGCCGTGCCGCTCGCCCGGCGCCGGCCCGCCGTAGCAGCGAGATCAGCTCCGGCGGGGCGCCGGCCGCAAGCCCCGGGCGCGGCCCGGGGCGGCTACCAGCGGGTGGCCCGCAGGTACACGAACACGACCGGGCCGATCACGACTGCACGCGGGCTTCACCGCCCTGAACGACGCGGCCCGCCGGGTCGCCTGCGGCGGTCCCCGGGAGGCCGGCCGCGTGCTCGGCCGTGACCCACCCGTCCACCCGCGCCCACCAGTCGAAGAGCCACTCGACCTGCGCGTCGCGGCCCGCCGCGCGGGGCACCTCGCCCGCCGGGACGCGCCACCACTGGACGCGCACGGTCAGGTCGCCGCGCAGGCTCTGCCACACGTCGCGCACGCTGACCAGCGTGTCGAGGCCCGCGTGGGCGACGAAGATCACGTCCGCCTCGGGGCAGGCCTCGATCGCGGCCAGCGCCCCGCCCGGGCGAGGCGGCAGGACGTTGGGCATCGCGGCCGCCCGCGCGGCGAGGTCACGCTCGCCCCGCCGCCGCAGCCGGTCGACCGCCCGCCGCCAGCGCAGCGGGGTCCAGTTGCCGCCCTCGGGGAAGATGACGAGGGCGCCGTCGCGGTCCAGGCCGGCCGCCAGCCGCCGGATCAGCTCGGTCTGCGGCCGGTCGGTCGCCAGGGCCGCCTCGGCCCGCTCGCTGCCCGTCTCCGGCCTGGCCGGGCGGCGCCGCCGGGGGATGAAGACGTTGGGCACCCGGTTGGCAACGATGTCCACGCTCGGGTCGAGCTGCAGCGCGGCCTTCATGACCAGCCGGGGCCGCCGCCGGTACACGCTCAGCAGGTGGTGGACCATGAGCAGCGAGTCCCCCGGGCCGGCGTGGCGGCACAGCACGATGACCGGGCGCCCGGCCGCCGCGGCCGCGTCGGGCGGCCCGCTGACCTCGACCCGCAGGTCGCAGGCGCGCTCGGCCGCCCGGTAGACCAGGTCGAGGAACCACTCCATGAGCGCGTAGTGCCGGGCCTGGTACGGCTCGGTCTCCAGGCGCCCGCCGAAGCCGCTCACGATCCACAGGCACAGCAGCACCGTCAGCGCGGCCGTCTCCCCGGCCGACCAGGCGAGGACCAGGCAGGCGACCCGCAGCAGGCGCGACGGGCGGCGGCCGGGCTGGGCCCGCCGCCGGACCAGGCTATAGGCCGCGCTGAGGAGGGCCACCGGGATGGCCAGGGCCGCCAGGCTGACCGCGATCGCGGCCACCAGCGGCGCCAGCGCGAAGCGGCGAACCGGTCGGGGCGGTAGCATCGGCGGCTCCGGGGGCTAAGGCTGGCCCGCTGCCTGGGCCAGGTAGCGGGCGGACGCCGTGTACGAGCGGTCGATGCTGCTACTTACCCGTTTACGGCCCCGGTAACGGAACTGGCCCAGCCCGGGCGGGGCCGGGTCGCCGCCGGTCGGCAGCACGTGCACGGTGACGCCGGGCGGGATGGCGGACATCTCCTCGTGGAACCGGTGGCGGCGGGCGATCTCGAACGCGACCAGGCCCACCTCCCACGGCCGGGTCGGGACCGGCAGCGGGCTCTCGATCCGGCCCACCTGGAGCACGTACACGGTGCTGGCGCCGAGCGCGACCGCCCGGCCGACCGGGATCGAGTCGACCAGCCCGCCGTCGAAGTAGTGGTCGTCGCCGACCGCGACCGGCGGCAGCAGCCCGGGCACGGCGCACGACGCCAGGACCGCCGGGACCAGCGGGCCGGCCGAGAACCAGCGGGCGGTCGCGTGCTCGATGCTGGCCGCGACGCAGTGGAACGGCAGCTTCAGGCTGGCGAAGTCGGCGACCTCGAGCTTCTCGGCCAGCAGCGCGCCCAGCGGCTCGATCGCGTGCAGGTGGGTCCCGGACTGCATCAGCCGTACCGCCCGCCCGAGCATCGTCTCGCTGAACACCAGGCGCAGCGCCTCGCCCTGCCACAGGTCGGCCAGCCGGTCAGCCGCGCTCTCGGGGTCGGCCGCGATGAAGGCCCCGTTGACCGCGCCGATCGAGGTGCCCACGACCAGGTCCGGGCGGATGCCGGCCTCCTTGAGGGCGCGGAGCATGCCCACCTCGTTGGCTCCGAGCAACCCGCCACCGCCGAGCACGAACGCAGTCTTCATCCACTGAAGGCTAGCCCACGCCCCCGCCGCGACGGCGAGGCGGCGCTAGCTCGCCGTCTGGCGCCGGCCGGGCGACGGCCGCCACCGCCCGGGCGAGCCAGGTGCCCGCGAGCACCTGCAGCGCGGCCAGCAGGAGGGTGAGCACCACCATGACGGCGGCGTACGGGGGCAGGCCGGCCGTGGCGGCGATGACGCGGGCGGTGGCGCCCGCCGGGAAGCCGCGCAGGCTCAGGATCCACAGCGGCAGGCCCCAGCCGGCGACGGCGCCCGCCACCGTGGCGAGCAGGATCAGGCCCCGCCGGGGGCGCCAGCGCAGCGCCGCGAGGCCCGCCCCGGCGCCGGCCGCGAACGGCACCCACCACGCGCCCGCCTGCGCGGTCGCGGCGACGATGACGGCGACCACCACGAAGGCGGCCGCCAGCATCCAGGCCGGCGGCCCGGATACCAGGGCGGGCCCGGGCTCCGGGACAGGGCCGGGCTCCTGGACAGGGCCCGGTTCCTGGGCGGGCTCGGGGACCGGGGCCTCAGCCATGGAGGCTCCAGCGGACGGCGCCGGCCCCGGTGGCGGCCACGCCGGGAACCGGCAGCGGCAGGTAGTGGCCGTCCCACCACAGCGGGATCAGGTTGGCGTACCACGGCGACGCCGGGTTCTCCGACTGCCCGCCCGGGTAGACGCCCTCGGCCGAGACCAGGCTCCCGGTGCCGGCCAGGGTCGCCACCATCCGCCAGGACGGGCCCGCCGTGGCGGTCATGCCGCCGTCGGCCGCGTTCTCGGTGAACTCGTCGCCGCCGGCCGCCCGCGGCCCGTAGCCCAGCCCGCTGGCCTGGGTCAGGGCGGGGAACTCGCGCGAGTGCACCCGGCCCCAGGTCCAGGACGGCGGCGCCCCGCCCGGGGACGACGACAGCGACGCGACCGCCGAGCGGAACGCGGTGACCATCGCCGCCGGGGCGCCGGCCGGCCCATGGCCCGATGGCCCCCGGAACGCCGCCGCCGCGACCGCGCTGTCGCCCGCGCCCAGCGTCCAGGCCTGGAGGTCCTCATCGAGCGGGAACAAGTCGGGACTTGCCGTCAGGCTGTCGTCGTCAGTGCTGGCGGGCACGTGGCCGGCGTTCCACCACGGCTGGAAGACGCCCCGCAGGTAGTCTGTCCAGAACGTCCACCACACGGTCGCGGCGGCCGATCCCTCGTCCATCGAGTCGTTCCACGACCGCAGCAACGCCACGGCCGCCTGCTGCCTCGCGGTCAGCGTGGTGCCGCCCAGCGCCGCCAGCAGCCGGGGCACGATCGAGGCCGCCAGCGAGTCGGTCAGGCTGCCTTGCAGGCCGGCGACGGACGCCGCGGTCACCGGCTTGCCGCTCGCCAGCAGCGACGACAGCGACGCCTGGGCGTAGGCGGCCCGGTAGCCCGGATCGTAGAAGCCGTCGCTGGTGCCGACGTAGTACGGGTAGGCGGCGGTCACCGGCCGCTGGTTGTCGGTCGCGACCACGTGCGCGGGCGGGTCGTACACCTGCGGGATCGCGCTGTAGGGGATGACCCCGGTCACGTCGCAGGACCCGCCCCCGGGCATCGGCAGCCACGGCTGGCACCCGGCCGCGACCTGCGGGTAGTACCCGGCCGCGTACACCCCGATGTTGCCGCTCAGGCCGCCCGGGGCGGCGTCGTCGTCGGCGTAGGTGAAGTTCTGGGTCGGCGCCCGCCACGTGGACAGCGCCGCCTTGAAGTGCGCCCAGTCGCCGGCGGCGTTGATCGCGAGCAGCGCGGTCAGGTCGTCCGACGGCACGTTGCCCATCCAGTCGACCGAGATCGCCTGCGCGGTCGGCACGGTCATCGAGCCGTTCCCGTCGGCGTCGACCGCGCCGGGATTGGCCGGGGCGGACAGCAGCGGGCCGTGGGCGGTGATGTCGACCGTCAGGTGCACTGGCGACCCGCCCCGGACCGCGATCGTGTAGCTGGCGGTGGCCATCGTGCGCCAGGCGCCCTTCCAGTAGTACTCATCGCCCCGCACCTGCTCGGCGTAGTACAGCGCGGCCTGGTCCTGAGTGTCGGTCAGCGACCAGGCGATGTGCGCGTTATGGCCGAGCAGCACGCCGGGCACGCCCGGCACGCTCGCCCCGGCCACCTGGTAGCCGGGCGCCGACAGCGCGACCTCGTACCAGATCGACGGCAGGGTCTGCGGCAGGTGCGGGTCGCCGCCGAGCAGGGCGCCGGCGACCGACGGCCCGTTGACGGCCCACGCGTTGCTGTCGGGGAACTCGTGCACCTGCCCGGCGGGCAGCTGGCCAACCTGCGCCAGCACCTGGCTGGCGGCCTGGGTGACCTGGTCCGGGCTTTCCCCTTCACGGGTCGTCCCCCTCTGGTCGCCGGCGCTGACTCTGTCTCCCGGGGGGACGACCCCCCGTCCCCCCCGGGGCGCGCCCGGTGGAAGGGAAAGGCCCTCGGGCGCGCTGACCGCCGCGGTGACGGACGTCCCCCCGAGCGCGCTGCTGGCGGCGTCGGGCGCCAGCGGGGTGAGCGGCGCCTTCGCGTACGGGCCGGGGTCGTAGGGGGTGCTCGGGTTGATGACGCCGGTGTTGGCGGGGATCTCGGGGAACCAGGCGTTGACGCTGGCCGCGCCGAGCGAGCGCTGCAGGACGGCCCGGTCCAGCGGGCTGGTCGTGTAGTCGAGCTCCTGGGTGAGGACGCCCTGGATGACGAGGCTGTCGACCGGGGTCCAGGCCCCCGGGTAGGCGCCGCTGAGGGTGAACACCGCCGGCCAGTCGCCGCTGGCGCGAACCTCGGCGATGTCGTCGTTGACGCCCGCCGCGTAGGCCTCCAGCGCCGCGCGGGTCGCGCCGGCGGTGGCGGCCCACTGGTTCTGGGCGGTGCGCGGCAGGCCCAGCCGCAGCTCGAACTCGTCGCTGCCGGTGTCCGACGGCCCGGCCAGGGCGGCGAGGCGCCCCTCGCCCAGGCGGCGCTCCAGGTCCATCTCCGACAGCCGGTACTTCGCGTGCACGTAGCCGAGGGCCAGGAACAGGTCGTGGGTGTCGGCCGCGGTGATCGAGGCGATGCCGTCGGCGGTGAACGAGGCCGACGCCGGGTGGTCCAGGCCCGGGACGCGCAGGGCCTGGCCGGTGACCGGGCGGCCGCCGGCGGCCGAGGTCCACGCGCCGCGCCCGGGGTCCAGGGCCGGCCCGAGGGCCGGGATGGCGCCGAAGCCGGCGCCGAGGGCCGCGAGCAGCGCGGCCGAGACGAGGACCGCGCCCGCCAGGCTGGAGAAGCGGCGCAAGCCGCGCCAGTGCCGTACCCGCAATCCGCACCCCTTCGCACCGCCCCGGGACTGGAAAACGTACCGCTCCCGATCACGCAAGACAATGGCCGCCACACGGGCGGGCAGGCGCATTAAGGGCAGGTAGCCTCAGGCGGGCTGGGCTGCGCCCGGCACCCGGGCGATGCCGCCGTAGCAGCTGACCTCCAGCGCCGACGGGCGCGGGACGCTGTCGGGGCGCCATTCGGAGACCAGGACGACGCCGGGCGGGGTCAGCTCCAGGCCGGCGAACGCGAGCCGGGCGAAGTCGCCCGAGTCACGCGGCTGGAACGGGACGCCGGACGAGCGGTAGGCGCGCAGGGCCGGGTCGGACACCTCGGGCGGCGCGTGCTCGATCGTGCTGTGGGTGGCGACCAGGTAGCTGCCCGGCGGCAGCGCGCCGAGCAGGGTGGCCAGCACCCGGGCGAGCTCCTCGTCGTCATCGACGAAGTGCAGGACGGCGCACATGACGAGCGCGACCGGCTGCCCGAAGTCGATGGTCTCGGCGGTCACCGGGCTGTCGAGGATCCCGGCCGGGTTGCGCAGGTCCTCCTGGATGTACCCGGTGCGCCCGGCCGGGCCGGAGGCGAGCAGCGCCCGCGCGTGCACCAGCACCAGCGGGTCGTTGTCGACGTAGACGACGCGGGACTCCGGGGCGACGGACTGGGCCACCTCGTGCACGTTGCCGGTGGCGGGCAGGCCGGAGCCGATGTCGAGGAACTGCCGGACGCCCGCCTCTTGCGCCAGGTACCGGATCGCCCGGCCGAGGAACTTGCGGTTCTCGCGGGCGACGGTACGAGCCGTCGGCATCGCCGCCAGGACCTTCTCGGCCACCGCGCGGTCGGCCGCGAAGTGGTTCTTGCCGCCCAGCCCGTAGTCGTACATCCGGGCCGCGTGGGGCCGGGTCACGTCGATCCCGGGAGCGGGGGGAACATCCGCCGGGTATCCGGTCACGCCCAGGGACCTCCTGTCTCAAGGGCATCACAACACGCAAAGTATGGCATGCCCGGCATCGGGGATTGGTCATATTGCAATCCCATTCGACCGGCAATGTCACCCCGGGTTACCCTGCCCGGGAAAGCTGGCTGGCCGGCCCGGTAAACTGCCAGCTACCCCTTTAGGTCGCCGACACCTCTGGAGAACCTTGCCGCATGCCACGGCATCGGACGTGCCTGCGTTCGCGCAGTCCGGGGAGTCGCCGGCGGACCCCGACGCGGGCCCCGGGGCCGGGCTGCCCGTGACGCCACCCGCCACCATCGAGGTCACCGACCATCCCGAGCGCCGGGTCCGGCGGCCCGTGGACGCGCTCCGCTGCGTCATGTCCTGCCTGTGGATCGCCATCCTGGTCGCCGCCGCCGTCGCCGCGAGCGCGACCACCACCGGGGCGGAGACCGACATCGTGGGGGCGAGCCGCCGGCTGCCGCACGCGGTGCTCGTGGTCGCTCCCCCGATCGCCTTGTTCGCGCTGTTCATGCTGCCCGCGGCCCTCGCCCTGGCCCAGCTGATCCGGCGCCAGGGGCGGCGGCTGGTCGAGGCGGCCGCGACCGGCGTGCTCGCCGGGATCACGGCCAACATCGTCAACTACGCCCTGACCCGCCCGGCCGCCTCCCGGGTGTACTACGCGATCATCATGTCCCGCCCGGGCGGCAGCCACATCCACGTCCTGGACCCTTACCTGGCCGGGCTGTGCGCCTACATCACGATGATCGGGCTGGCCGGGCGCCCGGGCTGGCGGAACGCGTTCTGGCTGGCGGTCGGCGGGTACGCCATCGTCCAGCTGACGGCCCTGCACACCACGGCCGCGTCGTTCCTGATCACGGTGCTGGCAGGGCGGGCGGGCGGGCTCGCGATCCGCTACGCGGCCGGCTCCACGTCCAGCCGTCCCCCGGCCCGGGAGATCGCCGAGGCCCTGTCGTCGGGCGCGGGCCTGGCGGTCACGCGCATCCGCCGGGTGGCCGAGTCGCGGGCCGGCCTGTCGGGACCGCGGACCGGGGTGCCGGTCACCCGGGCCGAGGTCGCCGGGTCGCGGCACTACATGGTCACGACGGCCGGCGGCGCCCAGCTCGACGTGGTCATCCTCGACCGGGACCAGCAGGCGGCGGGCGCGTTCTACCGGCTGTACCGGTGGCTGCGGCTGCGCGGGCAGGTGACCCGGGCCGAGCCGCTCATCCTCGACCGCGCGGTCGAGCGCAACGCCCTGCTCGCCTACGCGACCGGGCGGGCGGGAGTCGCCACCCCCGAGCTGCGCACCCTGGTCAAGGTGGGGGCCGACGCCGCCGCGCTGGCCTACGAGCACGTCAGCGGGACCACGCTGGCCCAGCGGGGCGCCGCCTGCAGCGAAGAGGAGCTGGAGCTGACCTGGGATGCGGTGACCCGGCTGCACGAGCGGCACGTCACCCACCGGGCGCTCACGGCCGACCGCATCCTGTTCACCCCCGACGGCCAGGTCATGCTGCTCGACCCCGGCAACGGCGACGTGGCCGCGAGCGACCTGCAGGCGCGCCTGGACCTGGCCCAGCTCATCGTCGAGCTCGCCCTGGTGGCCGGCTCGGAGCGGGCGGTCGCGCTCACGGTCCGCAAGCTCAGCGGCAGCGAGCTGGTGGCGGTCTTGCCGCTACTGCAGCCGGTCGCCCTCGTCCGCTCCACCCGGCACGTGCTGCGCCGCCACCGCGACGTGCTCCCCGCCGTCCGCAAGGGGCTGGTGGCGGCCGTGCCGGGCGAGGAGGTCACCCCGGTCCAGCTGGAGCGCATCCGCCCGCGCGCCCTGGTCACGCTGGTGGCCAGCGTCGCCGCCGTCTACCTGCTGGCGGGCGAGCTGGCCCAGCACAGCTTCGCCTCGCTGCTGGAGGCGGCCAACTGGCGCTGGGGGCTGCTGGCGCTGGCGCTGTCGGTGCTCACCTACGCGGGGGCGACGCTGTCGCTGTCGGGCTTCGTCCTGGAGCGGCTCAGCTTCAGCCGCACCCTCCTGGTCCAGCTCGCCAGCTCCTTCATCACGCTGGTGACCCCGGCCGCCGTCGGCGGCGTCACCCTCAACGTGCTGTACCTGCAGCGGCGCAAGATCCGGGCGGCCGACGCGGTCGCCAGCGTCGCCGTCTCCCAGGTGACGGCGTTCGTCGTGCACATCTTGCTGCTGGCGACCTTCGCCGCGATCGCCGGGACCGGCGGCGCGAGCCGGATCAGGCCCCCGGCCTGGGCTTACATCATGGTGGCGGGCCTGGTGGCGCTGGCCGCCCTGGTGGCGGCCTTCCCGGCCGGGCGCCGGGCCGTGCGCGCCCGCCTGTCGCCGACGTTCGGCCAGGTGCTCCCCCGGCTGCTGGAGATCGTCCAGCACCCGCGCAAGCTGACCGAGGCCCTCGGCGGCACGGTGCTGCTGAGCGTGTCCTACATCGCCTGCCTGGCCGCCTGCGTTGCCGCCTTCGGCAACGAGGTCCCCCTGGCAAAGATCGGCGTCGTCTACCTGACCGGCAGCGCCCTCGGCTCGATCATCCCCACCCCCGGCGGCCTCGGCGCCGTCGAGTGGGCCCTGACGGCCGGCCTCACCTACGCGGGCGTCCCCGGCGGCGTAGCCCTCAGCGCCGTCCTGCTGTTCCGCCTGCTCACCTTCTGGCTCCCGGTCCCGGCCGGCTGGGCCGCCCTCAGCTTCCTCCAGCGCAAGCACGACCTGTTACCCGCCCGGCGCGCGCGCCGGCAGCGCCCCCGCCTCGCCCATCCCGCCCCTCCCCAACCCCGGCCGCCCCGGCGGCGCCACCCGCAGCGCCGTCCTGCTGTTCCGCCCGCTCACCTTCTGGCTCCCCGCCCCGGCCGGCTGGGCCGCCCGCAGCTTCCTCCAGCGCAAGCACGGCCTGTTACTTTAGGACTATGCCGATGAGTTGGTTGCAAAAAGCCCCGAATTGGGCTGATTTTCAACCATCTCGTCGGCTAAGACAGAAAGTAATCACACGACTACCAGCTAGCGTGCTTAGCGGGAGTGGTGAGATAGCACTGGCATGGCGGAGGCAAGGGTGCTGGGCTGGCAAGCCTCGCCGGCTGGGCATGGGTAAGCGGGGAAGGCGGACGCCGAGGCGTTCGAGGCGGGCGTTGCTGAAGCGGCCCTCGGGATCGAGGCGCTCGAACACGGCCCGGGCGTCGGCCAGGCGGGGGTACCGGCCGTCCGGGGTGAGGTGGGAGACCTTGCCCCAGTGCGGACGGGGGGCGAACGGCGCGAGCGCCTCCTCGACCCGCGCGAGGACGGCGTCAACCGGGCCGGGCTGGTTGCGCCAGGTGAAGTGGATCGCCAGGGTGTCCCGCTGGTAGGCGCCGCTCAGCCACAGGTCGTCCGCCGCGATGGCGCGGATCTCGGTCACCAGCAGCAGCGGCGTGATCAGCGTGGCCAGCGCGCGGACGGCCGCGAGCGCCGCCGGGCCGTCGCTGCGGTCCACGAAGAACTCGGACTGAATCTCGTCGCCGTTGCTCGGAGTGGAATCGGGCCGGAAGTGCGGCAGCCGCTCGGCCCACGGGCCGGGGACCCCGAGCGGGGTCAGGTTGTCGGCCGGCGCGTCCGCCAGCCGCACCGGCCCGGGGTCCAGGGGCGCGCCGAAGAACTCGGCCGGCACGGTATCGCCCGACGCCGCGCCTGCCTGCTCTGTGCCCGTTGACCCCGCGCCCGTTGACCCCCCGCCCGTTAGCCTCGCGCCCACCAGGCCCGCGCCCGTTGACTCCGTGCCAGTTAGCCCCGCGCCCGTTGACCCGGTGCCCGTTGGCCCCCCGCCCGTTAGCCCGGTGTCCGTTAGCCCCGCACCCACTAGCCCCGCGCCCGTTAGCCCGGTGTCCGTTGACCCCCTGCCCGTTGACCCCGCGCCCGTTGACCCCGCGCCCGTTAGCCGCGTGCCCGTTAGCCCCGCGCCCGTTGACCCGGTACCTGTTGACTCCGTGCCAGTTAGCCCCGTGCCTGACCGCACCGGACCGGCTGGACCTGGACCGGCCGAACCGGGACCAGCCGCGACCACGCCTGCCACGGCTTCAGCCCCCGGAACCGGACCGGCCAGGCCTGGGCCGACTGCGACCTCGTCCGGCATGGCTCCCTGCGCGGGCACTGGGCCAGTCAACGCCGACCCGACCCGGCTCGGATCGGCCGTGACCGCATCCGTGGCGTTTCGCGCCGCCGCCATGGGGCCTGGCGAGGCTGAGCCGGCCGGACGCGAGCGGGACGCGGCTGCGGCTGCGGCTGGCGCGCTTGCCGGCGACGGGGGCAGGCGGCGCTTGACCCAGGCTTGCAGGGACGGGCCCCAGTCGGTGAACAGGCTCACGCTGTAGGCGGCGGACATGATCTGGTCGAGTTCGTCGAGCACGCGGTCCCAGGTCAGGCCGGTGTAGGCGTCCTGGCGGACCTGGTAGGAGGGCTGGGCGTCCAGGGTGATCCGGGTAATGATGCCGAAGGCGCCCAGGCCGGCCGCCAGGGCCGGGAAGCCGGGGTCGCCGCGGCGGGCCGCCTGGATCTCACCCTCGGCGTCCACGTACTCCAGGGCGGCGACCGACGCCGACAGGACCTGGTTGCCGGTGCCGGAGCCGTGGGTCGCGGTGGCGGTCGCGCCGCCGACGGAAATGTGCGGGAGGGAGCCCATGTTGGCCAGGGCCCAGCCGTGGTCTTGCAGCCAGGCGGCGAGGACCCCGTAGGTGATCCCGGCACCGACGGTCACCGTCCGCGCGGCCTCGTCCAGCACCGGGCCAGGGGCGATGCCGGTCACCGTGACGAGGGTGCCGCTGGTGTCGGCCAGGTCGTTGAACGAGTGGCGCGTCCCGAGGGCGCGCACCCGCCCGTGGCGCCCGGCCGCCCGCACCGCCGCGCGCACGTCATCGGCCGTGCGGGCCGCGACGACCGCGCGGGCGGTAAAGCGGTGCGTACCGGCCCAGTTCCAGGCATCGGATGAATCCGTCAACTGGCGTCCTTCCCACGACGGCCGGCCTACGCGCCCCGACTGGCCAGCCTGCGCCCCGAACCCCGTGCCCGTCAAGGAAGGCGCACCTGCGCCCCACGGCCACGAGGCGCGGTCCCCGGTCCTTACTGATCACATCTCCGCCTTTCCGGGGTGTTCACGATGCCTCGGGCGGCAGGAAGCGGGTGCCGCCGTCATGGAGCGCGCGGCGCGGCCGTCCCGCCGCGATGCACGGCGCTCAGGGCAGTGCGCATGCGCCCGCCGCGACGAGCCACCGCGTTCGCCGGGCCGGCCACTACGTCCAGGCGATGGACGCGCCGGGCTCGCAGCTCACCTCAGCCGCCACGGGAACCGCAACCGCCCCGGCGAGGGTGGCGGCGCGGGCGGCAGCCGACGTGGCGGCCACGCCAGGCCTGGCGTGGCAGCAGGCGAACTACGGCCCGCTGGGCCCGCTCCCCCGGAAGGATGAGCGGCGGGGCGGCGCTAGTGCCGGCCGACGTGGCGGCCGCGCCGGGCCTGGCGCTGCGGCGGGCGCGCTACGGCCCGCTGGCCCCGCTTACCGGGCGGGATGAGCTGCGGGGCGGCGTCGCGGGAGACGGCCGGGCCCGTGAAAGGGCGGGAAATCAGCCGTGCAGGGGCGTGAGCTCGGCGCTGAAGCCGACGAGGAACTCGTCCAGGGACACCCGGGAGCTGGCGGGCCGGACGACGAACTTGCTCAGGCCCGCGGCGATGTGCGCCTCGATCATGGCGCGGGCACTGGCCCAGCCGTCGGCGATGAGGGACGCCGGGTCGGCGTCCGGGCGGCGGCGCCGGGCAGCGGCCGCGAGGGCGTCCGGGATGCCGCCGAACGCGATCGCGAGGCTGATGCCGTAGTGGTCGGGCTCGACCTCGCGGCCGGCCTCGGCGGCGGCGGCCTTGATGGTCGCGACCGCGTCGCCCGCCTCGGCCGGGGTGAGGAACGAGCCGAGCCACCCGTCGGCCAGCCGCCCGACCCGGCGCAGGCCGCCCGGGGCCGACCCGCCGAGCCAGATGTCCAGCGGCCGGGCCGGCAACGGGGCGACCGACGCGCCGTCAACCGAGTAGAACCGCCCGTGGAACGACACCTCCGGCGTCGTCAGCATCAGCCGCAGCAGTTCCAGCGCCTCGTCGAACACCGCGCCGCGCTGCCCGGCGGGCACCGGGAACAGCGCCCGCTCGGCCGGGAGGGCGGGCTGCAGGCCGAACGCCGGCAGCACCCGGCCCGGGGCGAGGGCGGCCAGCGAGGCCAGCTGCTTGGCGACCAGCACCGGGTGCCGGCCGGGGAGCACGCTGACTCCGGTCCCGACCTTGAGGCGGCTGGTGCGCGCCAGCGCGAACGTCATCCCGGTCATCGCGTCGACCGAGGGCCCGTACACGGTCTCCGGCAGCCATAGCGAGTCGACCCCGGCCGACTCCAGCAGCGCGACCGCCGCCGCCAGCTCCCCTGGCGTCCCCGCCGCCCCCAGCGATACCCCGATGCGAACACTCATGGCGTCTACGCTACGGCTGTCGCCGGGCGACCCGGGCCTACGGGGTGGCTGCCAGGGAGCGGGAGCCGCTGGCCAGGACGGTGGCGACGAGGGCGCGGACGGCCGGGCTCTGGTCGGCGCGGGGGCTGGCCAGCAGGACCAGGTCGATGGGGCCGAGCTCGGGAAGCTTGCCGGCCGGTCCCAGCTGGGCGGGGCTGAGGGTGGTGAGCTGGGCCGGGACGAGGCTGGCGGCCATGGCCGAGATGCCGATGCCGGCCGCGACGGCGGCGATGAGGCCGTTGACGCCCCGGGTCACGCAGGCGCTGCGGAACGTCAGCCGGGCGGCGGTCAGCGCGCGGGTCATCTCGGCCCGGGTCATGCTGGGGTTCGGGTAGACGACCAGCGGCAGCGGCCGGGACGGGTCCAGCCGGGTCGTGGGAGTGCCCACCCACACCAGCCGTTCCCGCTTGACCAGCTGCCCGCGCTGCTCGCCGCTGGGCCGCTTGCCGATGAAGACGTCGAGCTTGTCGCTTTCCAGCCGCTGGTGCAGGACGCCGCTCTGGTCGACCCGCAGGTCGAACTCCACCAGCGGGTTGTCGCGGCGGAAGTCGCGCAGGATCTGCGGCAGCCGGGTCAGCGCCAGGTCGTCGGCGATGCCGAGGCGCAGCCGCCCGCTTGGCCTGCTGGCCTGGAAGTAGGCGGTCGCCTGCTCGCAGGCGGCGAGGATGTCGCGGGCGAAGCCGATCATCGCCTCGCCGTCGGCCGTCAGCGCGACCGAGTGGGTGTCGCGCAGCACCAGGGACCGCCCGACCTGCTCCTCCAGGCGGCGGATGTGCTGGCTGACGGTCGGCTGCTGGAGGCCGAGGCGGACCGCCGCGCGGGTGAAGCTGCCGGTCTGCTCCACCGCCAGGAACGTCGCCAGGAGCTGGGGATCATAGCCAGTCATAAGGAAACACAATAACTGTTAGGCGGGCCATAGTCATTGATCATGACCCGGGCCAGGGCGGAGACTGGCTGAGACCCCCGGAACCGAACAGGCGCGCGCATGCCCGTAGTAGCGACGCGCCGTACAGGAAGGCTCACGCAGTGACGACCGCCGAGACCACCCGGCACCCCGACTCAGCGCACGAGGACAGTAACCAGCACCACGATTTCCAGCACGACGGCCGACCGTCCGGGGGCGCGTTCGCCGCCCTGGCCGGGCGCGGCTACCGGATCTACATCACCGGCCAGAGCCTGGCCAGCACCGGCGCCTGGATGCAGAGCATCGCCCAGGACTGGCTGATCTTCAGCCTGACGCACAGCTCGACCGCCGTCGGGGTGACGATGGCGCTCCAGTTCGGGCCGATCCTGCTGCTCGGCCTGCACGCCGGGGCGGTCGCCGACCGGGTTTCCAAGCGCCGCATCCTGCTCGCCACGCAGCTGCTCAACGCGACCGCGGCCTGCGCGCTGGCCGTCGTCACGATCGCGGGTGCGGTCCGCCCGGCCGACGTGTACGCGTTCGCGCTGGTGGCCGGGATGATCTTCGCCTTCGACAGCCCCGCCCGGCAGGCGTTCGTGACCGAGGTCGTGCCGCCCGCGCGGCTGCGCGCCGCGATCTCGATGAACGCGGCCGTCTTCCAGGCGACCCGGCTGGTCGGCCCGGCCATCGCCAGCGCGGTCATCGTCAGCGCCGGCCCGGGCTGGGTCTTCGCCCTCAACGCGGCCTGCTACGTCGGCCCGACCGCCGGCCTGCTGCTCCTGCGGCCGCAGGACCTGCAGCCGCGCGAGCCCGCCGCGCGGGCCAAGGGAGCGCTGCGGGCGGCCGCCCGCTACGTGGGCCAGCGCCCGGACGTGCTGTGGACGATCTTCCTGGTCGGGGTGGTGGGGACGTTCGGGCTGAACTTCCCGATCGTCTTGACCGCGATGGCCCAGTCGGCGTTTCACGGCAGCGCCAGCACCTACGGCCTGTTCAACATCGTCCTCGCGGTCGGCTCCTGCGCCGGGGCGCTGCTGGCCGGGGCGGCGAGCCGCCCGCGCCCGCGGGTCATCCTGGCCGGGGCGGCCGGGTTCGGGCTGGCGCAGCTGGCCGCCGCGCTCATGCCAGGGATGCCCGCGTTCCTGCTCGCGCTCGTCGTCATGGGCTTCGTCAACCTCCTGTTCCAGGCGATGGCGAACGCGTTCGTCCAGCTGTCGGTCGAGCCGGAGCTGCGGGGCCGGGTGATGGGCTTGTACATGCTCGTGTTCATGGGCGGGACCCCGCTCGGGGCGCCGCTCATCGGCGCCATCACCAGCCATTTCGGCGCGCGGGCGGGCATGGCCACCTGCGGCCTGGTGCCGGCGCTGGCGGTCGTGGTGGCGGTCGCCGCCATGGCTCGCCGCCCCCGGCGCGCCCTGGAGGGCATAGCCTAAGCCGGCTAAGAAAGTTTCGCGAGAAACGTGCACACTCCGCAATTATGCGTACAATTCAATTTTGGCGCACCGAGACCCGGGGCGCCAGACCTCTGTAACGGGCGCGCGGAGCGCCGGCTTACCGGCATCGGAGCAGTAATGAGCACGGTCCCGCCTGATGGCGAGTTGCCAGTACCAGGCCTGCAAGACGCGCCAGTGGACGCCATCGTCTTGCGCATGCTGCTGGGCAGCCAGCTCCGGCGGCTGCGCGAGGCTGTCGGCATCACCCCCGAGCAGGCGGGCGCGAAGATTCGCGGCTCGCGCTCCAAGATCAGCCGGATGGAGACCGGCCGGGTCGGCATCAAGCCGCGCGACCTGGAGGACCTCCTCGCGCTGTACGGGGTGGCCGACGAGCAAGCGCGGGCGCGGTTCCTGCAGCTGGCCAAGCTGGCGAACCAGCCCGACTGGTGGGCGAAGTACGGCGACGTGCTGCCCGACTGGTTCGAGACCTACCTCGGGCTGGAGTCGGCCGCCTCGACGATCCGCAGCTTTGAGATCCAGTTCGTGAACGCCCTGTTCCAGACCGAGGACTACGCCCGGGCGGTGACCCGGCTGGGCCACCGGGCCGCGCCCCCCGGCGAGATCGAGCACCGGGTCGCGCTGCGGCTCAAGCGCCAGGACCTGCTCATGCGGCCCAGTCCCCCGCGGATCTGGTCGGTGATGGACGAGTCGGTCCTGCGGCGCCCGGCCGGGGACCCGGCGGTGCTGCGCGCCCAGCTGGGCCGGCTCATCGAGGTCTCGCAGCTGCCGCACGTGACGATCCAGGTGCTGCCGTTCGACAAGGCCGGCCACGCCGGCGAGAGCGGCTCGTTCACCTTCTTGCGCTTCGAGGAGCGCGACCTGCCCGACGTGGTCTACACCGAGCAGCTCACCAGCGCCCTGTACCTGGAGCAGCGGCCCGACGTGGAGCACTACCTGGAGGTCATGGACGGGCTCAGCGGCTACGCGCTGACCCCGGTCGAGACCGCCAGCTTCATCGAGCGCCTTGCCTGCGAGACATGAGGGGCCCGCGAGACATGCGAGGTTCCCGTTCCTTGACTAGCCGACCCGGAAAGGGCCCGCAATGACAACCGACCAGCCGGCATTTCACGCAGCCGCCAATGGTGGCAAGGCCGGCCCGCTGCCGTTCGATACCAGCGTGGCCAACCAGGCGCGGATCTACGACTACCTGCTCGGCGGCAAGGACAACTACGCCGCCGACCGGGCGGCGGCTGAGGCGGCGCTGAAGATCTACCCGGACGGGGCGTTCACCGCCCGCGCCAACCGGTCGTTCCTCGGCCGCGCGGTCCGCTACCTGGCGGCCGAGCAGGGGATCCGCCAGTTCCTCGACGTCGGCACCGGCATCCCCACCGGGGGCAACATCCACCAGGTGGCCCAGGCGATCGCCCCGGAGACCCGGGTCATGTACGTGGACTACGACCCCATCGTCCTGGCCCACTCCCGCGCGCTGCTCAACAGCCACCAGGCGGGGGCGACGGACTACATCCAGGCGGACGTGCGCGACAGCGCCACCATCATCGACCGGGCCGGGCAGCTGCTTGACCTCAGCCAGCCGGTGGCGGTCACGCTGGTCGCGATCCTGCACGCGATCCCGGACTCCGACGACCCGTTCGCGGTGGTGGCCCGGCTGCTGGCGGCGCTGCCGGCCGGGAGCTACCTGGCGGTGTCCCACCTGGCCTCGGACGTGCTCGAAGAGGGCACCCAGGAGGACCTGGAGACCACCACCACGCCCATGTTCCAGCAGCACTTCACCTACCGGAGCAAGGCGGACGTGGGCCGCTTGTTCACCGGGCTGGACCTGGTCGACCCGGGGATCGTGCGGCTGGAAGAGTGGCGCCCGGACCCCGCGGCGGCCGAGTCCGGGCGGTCTATCTGCTGGTGCGCAGTCGGGCGCAAGCCCTAGCGCGCCTCAGGTCTGCACGTCGGCCAGGACCCCGAGGGCATCGGGGACCAGGATCGCGACGCTGTAGCTGGCGGTGATGAGGTAGGACGCGATCCCCTTCTCGGAGATCCCGCTGCGGCGGACGGTGAGGCCGGGCTCGCGCTCGTCATCGAGGCCGGTCTGGCGCAGGCCGACGACGCCCGCGTCCTTGAGGCCGGTGCGCATCGCCAGGATCGACGAGCCGCCGCCGGAATCGACGGGAATGCTGGAGCAGGGCAAGATCGGCACCCCGCGCCAGCCCATGACCCGCCACCCCTCGACCTCGGTGATGCTCGGGTAGACGCCCCGGTTGGTGCACTCGCGCCCGAACGCGGCGATCGCCCTCGGGTGGGCGAGGAAGAACCGGGTCTTGCGCCGCCGGGACAGCAGCCGGTCGAGGTCGTCGGGACCAGGCGCGCCCGCGGCCGGCGTCAGCCGCTGCCTGGGCGCGACGTTCGCTAGCAGCCCGAAGTCCGGGTTGCTAATGAGGTCCCGTTCCTGCTGCTCGCGCAGCGCCTCGACGGTGAGCCGGACCTGCTGCTCTTCCTGGTTCATGGGCTGGCTGTAGAGGTCCGACACCCGCGTGTGGACCCGCAGCACGGTCTGGGCGACCGACAGCGGGTACTCGCGGGGGTCAGTGCCGTAGTCGGGGAAGGTGCCGGGCAGGTCGGGCTCGCCGTAGTGGCCGGCGGCGATCTCGATGCGGATCTCGCCGGTCTCGCCGTCGAGCCGCCGGTTGACCCGGTAGGTCCCGCCGCTGACCTCTTCCCAGGGCAGCATGCGCAGCAGCCAGCGCGGCGTGACGGCCTGCGCCTTGGGGGTGGTCTTGGTGACGG
>DATBEM010000075.1:0-3448 GCA_036276115.1 Trebonia sp. | reverse complement strand
CCTGGCCCGCCTGGCCGGCTACCAGGACCCCGACTTCACCGCCGAGGTCTACGCCCGCGCCGACGGCGACCACCGCTCCGTCGCCCAGGCCGGCGGCATCGCCTGACCCGGGTGAGCATCACCCGATCCGAAAGGAGCAAGGCATGGACCGCGAAGGCGGCAAGAGCCCGAGGGCGGCGCTGTTCGACGTGGACGGGACCCTGGTCGACACGAACTACCTGAACGCGGTGACCTGGTGGGAGGCGTTCAGCCAGGCCGGGCACCACGTGCCGATGGCGCGGGTCCACCGGGCGATCGGGATGGGCTCGGACCTCATGCTGGACAAGCTGCTGCCAGCCGGCCGGGACCATGACGCCGATGAGGGCATCCGCACGGCGCACACAGCCCTGTACGCGACCTACTGGTCCCGGCTGCGGCCCCTGCCGGGCGCGGCCGGCCTGCTGCGCGCCTGCAAGGAGCGCGGGCTGGCGGTAGTGCTGGCCAGCTCGGCCGACGAGCGGGAGTTCAGCATGCTGCGCGGCGTCCTGGACGCGGAAGACGCGATCGACGCCGCCACCTTCTCCGGCGACGTCGAGACCAGCAAGCCCGCGCCCGACCTGGTGGAGGCGGCGCTCCAGAAGATCGGCGTCCCCGCCGGGGAGGCCGTTTTCATCGGCGACACCGTCTGGGACGTGCAAGCGTGCCAGAAGGCCGGGGTCCCGTGCATCGGGGTGCTCAGCGGCGGCTTCAGCGCAGGCGAGCTCACCTCAGCTGGCGCCGCCGAGACCTACCCCGACGCAGCCGAGCTGCTCGACGCCCTGCCGAAGAGCCTCCTCAGCGCCTTACGGGGCCGACCGCCGCGCCCAGCCGCGACCGGCGTACCTGAAGGTCTAGCTGACGCCGTGGTCGAATCCCCGGAAGCCGCGGGCTGTCCCGCATGGAAGTGTGGGGCGCTGGCTCTGGGGTAGCGAGCGCCAGTAAGTCACTCGCCTGTAGGAACGCCCGCCCCGCGACCGGAAAGGACGACCATGGCAGTCACCACCTTCCACGATTTCCCCCTGGCCAATCGAGACCGGGAATGGGACGGCGCCGCCGCCGACAAGCGCGTCCGCGAGTGGGCGGACGCGCAGGACGAGCCCAACGGCAGGTACCGCGACGCCCACATCTGGTACGACGCGGGCAGCAAGCAGAACTTCACCGCCTACAAGCTCCTGATCACCGACATCGTCAACGGCCGCCAGGTAGCCGTCCCCCGCGCGGTGATGGCGGCCGGCAACATCATGCAAGGCGCCCGCGGCGGCATCGACCTCCCGGGGCCCGACATCAGCCGGGCCAGGAACCACCTCGCGAAGTACTACAAGAAAATGGGCGACACCGCCCCCTGGGAACGGGACTGACAGCCCCATCGCGAAAGGGAGAGGGATCATGAAGGCTGTCGTGTTCAAGGAGCCGTTCAAGCTCGCCGTCGAGAACGTCGACGGCCCGCGGATCGAGCAGCCCGGCGACGCGATCATCCGCGTCACGACCGCGAACATCTGCGGGTAGGACCTGCACCCCTACGAGGGCCGCGCACCGCTGGAGGCAGGCATGGTCCTCGGGCACGAGAACATGGGCGTCGTCGAAGAAGTAGGACCGGGGGTGAACCGGGTCAAGGCCGGGGACCGGGTCTCGGTGCCGTTCAACCTGGCCTGCGGCACCTGCCGCAACTGCGACGACGGCTGGACGTCCGCCTGCCTGCGCGCCAACCCCTCCGGCCAGCCCGGCGCCGGCTACGGGTACCCGCAGGTGGGCCCGTACCGGGGCGGCCAGGCCGAGTACCTCCCCGTGCCGTGGGCCGACTTCAACCTCCTGGAGCTCCCGCCGGGGACCGGGCACGAGAACGACTTCACCATGCTGTCGGACATCTTCCCGACCGGCTACCACGCCACCGAGATGGCCGGCGTCGGCGCGCGGGGCGAGGCCGCGTGCTCGCGGGTTACCCGGCTCCCGGCAGGCAGGCCTGGAGGGCGCCGGCGGTGACGCGCGTCTGGAAAACCGGCTGGGGCGCGGTCGCCGGGCCGCGGGCGACGCTGCCGTCGGCGACCCGGAAGGCGCTGCCGTGCCAGGGGCAGGCCAGGCAGCCGCCGGCGTAGTCGCCGTCCGATAGCGGCCCCGACAGGTGACTGCACCGGTCGGCGAGGACGTGCACGCGCGAGCCGTCGCGGACCACGACGACGGGAACCTCGCCGAGCATCCGCCGGGCGGGCTGGCCGTCGGCCAGCGCGGCGAGGTCAGCGGCGGGCATGAGGTCATGCCAGCCCGGCTCGACCAGGTGCGGGACCGGCTCGGCCTGGCTGGCCCCGGCCGACTGCCGGTAGGCGACGTGCCCGCCGAGGAACCCGCCGGCCGACGCGATGGCGAGCCCGGCCAGCCGCAGGCCCTTGGCCGCGCGGGCGGGGGCGGCCGCCGACGCCGCATAGCAGGCCATGGCGGTCACGGCCACCAGCGCGTGCACGGCCCCGACCCGCATCTGCTGCTCGTGCTGCTCCGACCAGTCGGCCGCGCCGGCCAGCGCGGCGGGCACCGAGGCGGCCAGGCCCGCCAGCACCAGCCGCCGGGCTGCCTTCTCGTTGCCAGGCCAGGTGTCCAGGAGGCTGGCCGACAGCCAGGTGCCGACCGGGACCTGGACGAGCACCGGGTGCAGCGGGTGCCCCAGCCACACGCCGTGCAGCACGTCCCGCGCCCGGCCAGGCGGCAGCAACCGGGCGACACGCTGCCCGGCCGCGGTCCACCGGTCCAGGCTCTTGGCTCGCTCAAGGCGGCTGATGGGATCCATGAAGCGCCTGCTACCCGGGATCGGGCGTCCAGAAACTCATCCGCCCGGCTGTCGCGCTAGCAGGACCCTGGCCCTGCTAGCGGTAGGCCGGGCCTGGTCACCAGCGGTACCAGCGGCCCCGGCCAGCGCCCTCCCCCATGCGGAGCAGGAAGCCGGGCAGCCAGATCACCAGGACGGCGAGCGCGATCCACCACAGGATGTGAATGGCGAAGCCCAGGCCGCCCAGGATGATGGCGAGGAGCAGGCCGCCACGCCGCCCGCCGCGCCGGCGCCACCGTCATCACCACCGGCGCCCGCGCCCCCTGCGGCTTCGCCCACGACCTCGCCCAGCTCGACGCCACGCCCAGCGCCCTCCTTGACGCCGGCGAAGGCGTGGCTCCAGCCTGACCCGCCGGGCCAGCCCGTGCCCGGGCACGGCATCTTCCACGGCGAGGCGGACGGCTGCCTGAGGGTCGTCCGCCTCGCCGTGAAGGCCCCAGCCCCTGGCGACCAGGGCTCGCAGCGCCCCCCTCGGCCGGCTCAGGGCCACTGACCTGGCAGCACAGCTCATCGGCGACCGCGTGCACGCTCGCCACCCCGCCCCCGCCCCCGTGGCGCACCACGTTGGCCGCCAGCTCGTGCACCGCGATCACCACGTCAGCCGCCCGCTCGCCG
>DATBEM010000074.1:0-15265 GCA_036276115.1 Trebonia sp. | reverse complement strand
CCTTCAGCAAGGCGGCGATCTTCTGCAGGGACGGCTTGAGCCGGTCCAGGGCCTCGGCCACGCTGGCCTGCGCCCGGGCGATCCCCCGGGCCGGGTCCGGCGCGGACGCGAGGACCAGGCCGCCGCCCGGGCACTGCTCGTCCACCTCGACCACCAGCACGTCCGCGCTGCCCGCCTCGACCGGCAGCCCGACCACCTCCGCCGTGTCCCCTCCCTGCCCCCCGGGGCGCCCCGCGCCCGCCTGCCGCTACCTGGCCGCGGCCCGGTTCCGGCCCGGGTGCGGGCATGCGCCCCGGTGCGCGCGGCCCTCACACGCTATCGCCGGTATGGCCCAGGTCACGCCGAACGCACCGGCCGGGGGGATTTTGCGCCGCCCCGGCCGGTGCGCACAATGGAGGCAGGGCCACGGCGGCCCGGCCTGGCGGTCAGCGGGAGGTGACGGGTCGTGAAGTGGGGACGCTCGCGCAACGGGGAGGAGGCTCCCGACGGCGCTTACGGAAACGGCGCATTCGGGGCCAGGGCCACCATCGGCAGGGACGTGGCCGGCCGGCCGCCGGGTGGCCCCGGGAGCGACCACGGGCAGGCGCTGCGCCAGGCCGTGCGCGAGACCGTCGGCTACACCGCCCGCGCCCGGCACGGCGAGGTGCTGCAGGCCCTGGGGCGGGCGCTGGCCGAGGACGGCCGGACCAGCGAGGCGGCCGACGCGTTCCGGCGGGCGGTCCTGGCGTTCTCCGACGACGGCGACAAGTCCCGGACGGCAGGCGCGCTGACCGACTGGGGCGTCGCCCTGACCGGCCTGGGGCGCCTCGACGCGGCCCTGTCGGCCCACGCGGCGTCCCTGGAGCTGGTGCGCGAGCTCGGCGACTGGCGCAACGAGGGCATGGTGCTGACCAACCTCGGGGTGGCCCTGTCGGCCGCCAAGCGCTACCCGGCGGCGATCGACGCCTTCGACCTGGCGGCGACCCTGCTCACGGTGGCGGGAGCGGACGCGCGGGAGGCGATGGCGCTGGGCGGCAAGGGCCGGGCGCTGGCCAAGCTGGGCCGCTACGACGAGGCGGTCGCCGTGCTGGAGGCCGCCGCCGAGGCGTTCCGCCGGGCCGGGGACGCGCGCCACGAGGGCGAGCTGCAGGCCTACCTGGTCATCACGCTGCAGCGGGCCGGGCGGGCCACCCGGGCCGACGTGGCCATCACCGAGCCGCTGCCGGTCGCCGCGGCCCGCGTCCGCGCCTCCTGATCAGCGCCGCTCGCCGCCGGCCGCCTGGCGGCGCAGCTCCGCGCGGGCGAGCGCGTTCTTGTGGACCTCGTCCGGGCCATCGGCGAACCGCAGCGTGCGGATGCCGGCGTAGGCGGCGGCGAGGGGGAAGTCCTGCGACAGCCCGGCCGCGCCGTGCACCTGGATCGCCTTGTCCAGGATCCACCCGACCGCCTCGGGCGTGGCGATCTTGATCGCCTGGATCTCGGTGTGGGCCGCCTTCGCCCCGGTGGTGTCCATCAGCCAGGCGGTCTTCAGCACCAGCAGCCGCAGCTGCTCGATCCGCACGCGGGACCCGGCGATCCACTCGCGGACCACGCCCTGCTCGGCCAGCGGCTTGCCGAACGCGACCCGCTCGCTGGCCCGGGCGCACATCAGCTCCAGCGCCCGCTCGGCCATCCCGATGGAGCGCATGCAGTGGTGGATGCGCCCCGGCCCCAGCCGCGCCTGGGCGATCGCGAAGCCGTCGCCCTCCGCGCCGATCAGGTTCCCGGCCGGCACCCGGACGCCGGCCAGCTCCAGCTCCGCGTGGCCGCCGTGGTCGTGGTCGTCGTAGCCGAAGATCCCCATCGCCCGCCGGACCTCAAGGCCCGGGGCATCGCGGGGGACCAGGATCATGGACTGCTGGCGGTGCCGGTCGGCGGCGGGATCGGTCTTCCCCATGACGATGAAGATCCTCGCGTTGGGGTTCATGGCGCCGGTGATGAACCACTTGCGCCCGGTGATGACGTACTCGCCGCCGTCGCGCTCGATCCGGGTCGCGACGTTGGTCGCGTCGGAGGAGGCGACGTCGGGCTCGGTCATCGCGAACGACGAGCGGATCTCCCCCGCCAGCAGCGGCGCCAGCCACCGCTCGCGCTGGGCGGGCGTCCCGAACTGGGCGAGCAGCTCCATGTTGCCGGTGTCGGGGGCCGAGCAGTTCAGCGCGGCGGGCGCGAGCGCGACGCTGCGCCCGGTGATCTCCGCCAGCGGCGCGTACTGCAGGTTCGTCAGCCCCGCGCCCTGCTCCCCCGGGAGGAACAAGTTCCACAGGCCGAGCTCGCGCGCCCGGGCGCGCAGGGCGGCCAGCGCCGGCACCGAGTCCCAGGCCCACCGGTCGGGCAGCTGCGCCAGCTGCTCGGCGAAGGCCGCCTCGGCCGGGTAGACGTGGTCGTCCATGAACGCCAGGAGGCGCTCGCGCAGCTCCCTGGTCGTGTCGTCAAGGTCAAAGTCCACTGGTCCGCTCCTTCACGAATCCGGTCCCGGCCTCCAGCAGGGGCACGGTCGCCTCGCCCGCCCGCTCGAAGCCGGGGCCGACGGTCTGGCCCTGCCGGTGCCGGTAGTAGATGCCCTCGGAGATCGCCGCCAGCTTGAACGCGGCCAGCCCCAGGTACCAGCCCAGGCGGGACAGGTCGCGCTGGCTGCGGGCGGCGTAGCGGGCGAGGATCCCGGCCTCGCTCAGGTAGCCCGGCGCCGTCGACGCGTTGGCGATCGCCGTCCCGGTGAGGGGGGCGACCCGCTGGTACACCAGCAGCAGCGCGAGGTCGGTCAGGGGGTCCCCGAGGGTGGCCATCTCCCAGTCGATCACGGCGGCGACCCGGTCGCCGTCATCGGTCAGGACGTTGTCGAGCCGGTAGTCGCCGTGGACGATCCCGTCGGGCGACTGCGGCGGCACGGTCCCCGCCAGCAGCGCGTGCAAGGTGGCGGCGGCCGGGAGGTCACGGCAGGCGGAGGCTTCCAGCTGGGTGCGCCAGCGGCTGACCTGCCGGGCGAGGAACCCGGCGGGCCGCCCGAACCCGTCCAGGCCGACCGCGGCCGGGTCGACGGCGTGCAGGGCGGCCAGCGTGTCGATGAGCTGCTCGCAGACCGAGCGGGTGCGGGCGGGGCCGAGCGGCTCCAGCTGGGACGCCAGCCGGTAGGCGGTGCCGGGCACCCGGGACATCAGGTAGAACGGGGCGCCGATGACGGCCGGGTCCTCGCACAAGGCGTAGGTCCGCGGGACGGGGACGGCGGTGCCCTGCAGGGCCGACATGACCCGGTACTCGCGGCCCATGTCGTGCGCGGTGGCCAGCACGTGCCCCAGCGGCGGGCGGCGCAGCACCCAGCTCCGCTGCCCGTCGCTCACCTCGTAGGTCAGGTTCGACTTGCCGCCCGCCAGCAGCGCCGCCCGCAGCCGCCCGCCGCCTTTTCCCGCGCCCGGGACCGCGGCGGGGAGCCAGGCGGCCAGGCGGCCGAGGTCGAGCCCGGGAGGATCCTGCATGACCGGGACGATACCGCCCGCGCCCGCCCGGTGGCCAGGGACCGCCGGCCGCGGCCCCGCCCGGCCCGCGGCCCGCTTCTTGCTGTTATCAGTGGAAGTGGTTCCGGCCGGGCCCACCGCACCGGGCCGGGGCCACCCGCGGCCCGCCATGGGCCCAGAGCCGGAACGCGCCGGCGCCCCTTGCTGTTATCGCGCTCGCGGGAGCCGCCGCGCGGGGCGGGAATGGCAGTCGCGACACGCCGTACCGGCCGTTACCGGACGCTTTTGCACTCTCGCCTCTCGCGTCACTTCGGCCTCGTACAATGCGGCCATGTCCTCGCGAGCACGTCCCGTTAAGGGGCCGGCGCCGAAGGCAGCGCTGAAGGTGCCGGCGCCGCCAGAATACCCGCCGGGAAAGGGCCGCCCGGCGGCCCGCTTTTGCCCGCACCGGGAGCCAATTACCGTCAATTGCGAGGCATGCGGGGCCGGGCTGTGCGACCGCTGGTGCGATTTCGGCCCCTGGGTGCATTTCCCCGAGCTTTCGACCGGCAAGGCGGCCGGCGGCGGGCTGGAGTGGGCCCGGCACATGTACGACATGACCTTCGCGCCCCGCTACCAGGTCTGGCAGCAGGAGGAGTGGCTGCCCAGCGACCGCGCGGGCGTCGGCTACCTGCTCATCGGCGGCCAGGGGGGCGGCGGCGGCCAGGAGGGCGGGGCGCCCGGCCCGCTGGTCATGCCGCTGCAGAAGCTGGGCCTGGTGCTGCGGCGCCAGCAGGGGCAGCTGCGGCACGCCTGCGCCCGCTGCCTGGCCGGGGCGGCCCGGGCGGCAGCCGGCCTCGTCATGGCCGGGGAGGCGTGCCAGGCGCCGTTCTGCGCCCGCAAGCCCGAGGGCGGCTGCGGCTGCTGCGACGGCGGGTTCTGCCGGGGCTGCCTGACCGGCGGCGGCTACGGCGCCCCGGAGGCGGCCTGCGAGCACGGCCGCTGGCCGGTGGTCTACAGCCAGGCGCCCGGGCGGCTGGCCGAGGCCGGCGCCGCCTTCAGCACCGCCGAGCGCTACCCGCCGGGCGGGTTGTGCATGGCGTGCGGGGGCGAGCGCGCGCACGCGCTCAAGGCGGCCGCGACGGCGGTGTTCGAGCAGGACTACGCCGCCCGCCTCGCGCGGGTGGCCGGCCCGGGCGGGGCGGTGCACGCCGTCCCGGCGGCGGCGCGGCTGACGGCGGGCGGGCGGCTGAAGGAGGCGCGCAAGAGCCGCGCGGCGGCGGCCGGCTACGCGGCCGAGATCGCCCGGCGCGCGGCAGATCTCGCGGCCGGCCCGTGCCGCCGCGGGCGCCCGGCAGCGCCCGGCGGGGGTTATCCCCCGCACACCGGGTACGTGCTCGTCGGGCCGCCCGGCTGACGCTGGCGCGGCTGCCGCGCGCACTGCCGCCCGTGGCCGCTGGCCGGCGCCGCCGGCGGTGCGCCTAGCCTGGAGGGATGGCCATGACCACTGGCGGGACAGCGCCGGACGCCGGACCGTTCCCAGCCGAGCCGTTCTCCCCTGGCCTGCTGGGCCGGGCCGCGCGGGCGTTCGCCGCCAGCGTGCCCGAGCGGCCGGCCGACGACGGCCTGTTCGGCCCGCGCAGCGTGACCTGGCGGCTGGCGGGCGACATGTCGACCCCGCTGGTGGGGATCCGCGCCCTGCTCCTGCAGGCGCTGCACCCGCTGGCGATGGCCGGCGTCGACCAGCACAGCGCCTGGCGGACCGACCCGGGCGCGCGCCTGGCGTCCACGTCCGCCTACATCATGACGATCAGCGTCGGCGACACGCGGGCGGCCCAGCAGGCGGCCGCCCGCGTCCGGAAGATCCACGAGTCAGTGACCGGCACCGACCCGGCGACCGGGCAGCCCTACGCGGCGAGCGACCCCCGGCTGCTGCTGTGGGTCCACAACGCGCTGACCGAGTCCCAGCTGGCCTGCACCCGGCTCTACGGGTCGATCACCGACGCCGACGCCGACCGCTACGTGGCCGAGCAGGTCGCGGCGGCCGGCCTGGTGGGCATCCCGGCCGGGCTGGCGCCGCGCGCCGGCGCGGAGCTGGCGGCGTACTTCGACGCCGTCCGGCCCGAGCTGACGTGCACCCCGGCCGCCGCCGCGGCGACCACCCACCTGCTGGACTACCTCGGCGACGCGGCCGGCGACCAGGACGCGGCCCAGATGTGGCAGGACATCGCCGACGCGGCGATCGCCACGCTGCCGGGCTGGGCGGTCGCCCTGTACGGCGGCCGGGTGCCTCGCATCCCCGAGGCGGCCGCCCGCTTCGGGGACGTGCCGGCCAGTAGCCGGACCGAGGTCCGGCAGGCCCTCGGGGTGCTGGACGCGGTGTTCCTGGGCGAGCCCGGCATCCTGGAGGCCCGCCAGCGGCTGCGGCTGCGCATCCGCGCCGCCGGCGGCGCGTAGCGCGGGGCCGCCCGCTCGCCGGGCGACCTACCGGCAGGACCCCGGCCGGCCCGGGCGCTCCCGGTCGCCGCGGCCAGCCTGGAGCCCGCCCGGGCTAGCCCTAGGAGCCGATGATGGCGAACACGATCACCAGCACGATGAGGGCCACGCCGACGGCGAGCACGGCCGGGGGGACCCGCCCGCGGCGGGCGACCGCCCCGCCGGGCGATACCGCCGGGACGCCGCCGGGCGGCTGCGCCCCTGGGAACGGCGCCCCCGGGGGAACGAACCCGGGAGGCATCGCCTGGGCCGGGACGCCCGCGGGGGCCGCCGCGCGGGCGGCCGCGGCCCGGGCGGCGACGTCCTGGGCCGCCCGGGCGTGCCCGGCCATCGCGTCGCGGACCCGGGCCGAGGGCTCGTAGTCGGGCGGCAGCCGCCGGCCGAACGGGTCCGGCAGCCCCAGCGCGAGGCGCTCGCACCAGGGGCACTCCCCGTGGGCGGTCAGGAACGCGTGCCCGGCCCGGCACTTGCCGGCCTCGGCGATGACGGCGGCGAGGGCGGTCGCCCACTGCTGGGCCGAGGGCCGTTGCCGCGGGTCCAGCCGCCCGTCGCGCAGCGCGCTCAGCGCCATGGCCCTGACCTCGGGCGGGAGCACGTCGGCGGTCAGCGCGCGCCGGGGCAGCCGCACCAGCCCGTCGCCGATGAGGTGGGACCGGGCCTCGCGGATGTTGTCGGCGGGCTGGGCCTCGCTGCCGTCGGCGGGCTGGAAGGCGAACGGGTGCTCGCCGCACAGCAGCAGCTGCACGATGATCACCGCCAGGGAGAAGTTGTCGGTGTAGGGCGACCGGGGGAAGTCCGATGCCTGCACCTGCAGCTCGGGCGGCGCGTAGTTCGGGGTCAGCGCCGCGCACGGGAACACCTCGCGGGTCCGCAGGTCGCGGAACTGCATCGAGTCGCTGTCGAGCAGCGCCACGTAGCCCTTGTCGCTGATCACGATGTTGGCCGGGCTCAGGTCGCCGACGACGAACATCGCCGGGTCCTTGTGCAGGCCGGCGACGACTGACGCCAGGTTGCGGGCCACGCCCGCCAGGAACCGCCAGTCCGCCTGGGGGAAGGCCTCGGCCCGGGTGACCGGGGTGAACAGCGTCTCCAGCCGGTGGTACTCCGGCCGCCCGTAGCGCCGCATGAGGTAGCCGCCGACCTCGCCGTCGGCGTTGAGGACCAGCTCGGCCGGCCAGGCGACCGGCGACCGGCTCCCCGGCGCGGCCAGCCGCGGCGCCTGCCGGTCCAGCGCCCGCATCCGGGCTGACAGCTCCCCGCCGGGCTTGCGGAACACCTTGAGGACCAGCTCCGGGTCATCGTCAAGGGCGAACACCAGGCCCTGGCCGCCCTCGCCGAGGGCGGGGCGGCGGGGCCGCCGTGGCCGCAGGCCCACCAGCGGCGCGAGGCCGGGGGCACCCGGCCCGGGGCCGCCCGCGCCGGCGGGTGCGGGGCCAGCGGGGCCCGGGCCGGGAGCGGCGGTCACGCGCGGACCGCCGCGAGGAGGGTGAGGTCGTCGCCGGTGCGGCCCACGACCCCGTCGCTGAGCATGGTCCGCACCACCAGCCGGGGGTCGCTCGCGTCGCCGTCGAGGTGGCTGAGCACCCGCTCGACGAAGTCCCGGTTGGGCAGCTGCGCGTGCCCCTCATCGCGCCGCAGGGCGGCCGGCACCAGCCCGTCGGTGGACAGCAGCACGCCGGTGATGCCCTCGTCGTGCGTGACGGCCAGGGCCGGGCCGGCCGCGCCGGGCGAGGTGACGAAGATCGTCTCGTTGGCGTGCTGCCCGGTCACCGTCGGCTGGGACAGCAGGTGGTACCCGGTCCCGCCCGCCCGGTCGGTGGTACGGACCACGGCGAAGCCGTCGCCGACCTGGATGATGCCGACCACCGGGCCGGCCACGACGGCCGCGACGAGCGTGGCGGCGAAGTCGCCCGCCTGCCCGTCGCCGCCGAGCAGGCTGGCCTTGCGCAGGAACTCGGCCCGGATCCGGTCATAGGCGGTGCCCAGGTTCCGCTTCAGCGTCGGCGGGTCGCCGGGGCCGCCAGGCGCCTTCAGCAGGCCGGCGAGGATCTCCGTCGCCAGGGTCACCAGCAGCGCCGCGCCCTCGGCCGAGCGGGGCCGGGACCCGGCGCCGTCCGCGACCGCGAGCACGACCGACGAGCCGACGGCCGCCTGCCGGTAGGCGTCCTGGCAGGGGCTGCCCTCCATGAGGTGGGCGTAGCCCTGGATGCTGAAGCCGCGCACGCGCCACATCGCCATCGGGGCCGCGCTACTCGTCGGCCGGGAACTGGCCGAAGACGCTGTCGAACGGGTCGGGCTCGCCGATCGCCCCGGTCAGCAGGGGCGCGTCGGCCCCGGAGCCGCCCACGACCTTCTCGATGGTCGCCGACAGCAGCCGCAGGAGCGTGCGGAACGGGAAGCCGCCCAGGATCCGGAAGCCGCCGGGCACCAGGGTGCTCAGCACGTGCTGGCCCTGCGGGGTCAGGTTCCCCACGCCGATCGCGTAGAACTCAAAGCCGTTGTCCCGCCGCCCCGACTCCAGGTAGGGCACCAGCCGCTGCCAGGACTGGGACTCATGCCCGGTCTCGTCGGTCGGTATCCCGTCGGTCAGCAGGAAGATCAGCGGCCGGTAGTAGGTCAGGCCCTGCTCCTTCAGCCACCCCTTGTACGCGTACACGTGCCGCAGGGCCAGCTCCGTCGCCTCGGTCAGCAGCGTCACCCCGCCGGCCTGCAGCCGCGGCGGGTAGAACTCCGACGCGGGCACGAACGGCGACACCGCCGACCCGGGGGTGAACGGCTCGCTGCCCTGCCAGACCCGCACCCCGCCGGCCCCGAACGTCACCATCGCGACCTGCACGGTGGTCTTCCACTGGACGTCGGCCCGCAGCTCCGCGCCCCAGTCGGCCAGCGCCTCGTTGAGGCTCTCGACCGGCGCGCCCTGCATCGACCCGGACGTGTCCAGGCACAGCATCAGCGGCAGCTTCTGGCCCATCCCCGACCCGTAGGAGATCTCCCCCAGGTCCTGGGCCTCGGCCCCGTAACTCCCGGGATACGACACTCCCGGCCTCCTTCCCGTTCCCCTCGCGCGCCAGTCCCCGCTGGGCCGGCCGCGTCACTCCCAGCCGCCGCCCTCGACCGCACAGCGCCACTCGACCGCACAGCGCCACTCGACCGCACAGCGCCACTCGATGGCGCTGCATCACTCGATGGCACCGCGTCACTCGCCACCGCCGGGCGCGCGCCAGTCGGTCAGGGCCAGGTCGCCGTGCCGGTCGCGGGCGACCGCCACCACGGCCCCCGGCCGGGGCACGGCCCGCGAGCCGCGCCACGTCCCCCGGTACAAGATCCCGTCGATCTCGACGTAGCCCTCCGGGCCCAGGACGGTCGCCACGACCGCCTCGCCCGGCCCGTGGGCCGGCCCGGCCGGCGTCGGGGCGTCCACCCGGGTGGCGGGCTCGCGCCACCCGCCCTGGGCGGGGACGGCCCCCCGGCGGGACCGCCCGGCCACCGCGGCCGGGACGATGCCCATGGCCGCCCCGGCCCCGCTCGCTACCGTGGCGTCCCTGACCCAGGCGGTGCCGCCGCCGTGCCCGGGGTCGCCGCCGTGCGCGGCGGCCGGGCGGGCGAGGACGCGGCGGCGGCCGACCGTGAGCCACCCGGTGCCCGCCACGACCGCCACCAGCAGCGCGATGAGGAGCCAGGTGGTGGCCCCGGGCCCGCCGCCCGGCTTGGGCGCAGGCGACGGGCTGACCGCCGGCGGGCTGAGCACGTCGGTGTCGGCGATGTCCTGCTGCGGGGAGGCGCTGGTCACCGTCAGGGCGGAGCCGGGCTGGGCCTTCAGCCGGCCGCAGAAGGCCGACCGGCAGTAATCGGCCACCGTGCCCGGCAGCCGGGGCACGACGACCCCGCTGGCGATCACCCGGTCGCGGGCCAGCGCGTACAGCAGCGCGCCGGCGGTGCCGGTGGGGCCGGCCCGGGGGACGACGACCACGAACCGGGCCGCGGCGAGCTCGCTCACCACGTCCTGCCAGCCGGGCCGGTGCCGCGCGTCGCCGGGCGCCGGCGCCAGGTCGCTCTTCCCGGTGATGACGACGACCGCCTCGCCCGCCGCGCTGACCTGGCCGGCGAACGTTGCCATCTGGGCGAGGCTGACGCTCCCGGCGCGCAGGCACAGCTGCGTCGCCGTCGCGGTGCACGCGTCCGCCCGGCCGGCTGGCCCGGCCGCGGCGGCGGTGCCCGCCCTGGCCAGGCCCGCCAGGGCGATCACGGCCGTGAGGACGGCGAGCAGGAGCGGCCCGGACAGGGCGCGATCACGCGCGGCGAGGGCGCCGCGGTCAGCGCGGCGCGACGACGGGACTACCCGTGCCCTCAGCTCCATCCCCACCCCAGACCGCATCCCCATCTCGCCGCGGGCGCCGCGGCGAGTACGGCAATTTACGGTTCCTTATGGTTTCGGCTGCCGCCGCCGTAGCGCGAGGTACCCCGGTACGCTCGCGGCCCGTACCCGGATACGGGCCGCGCGGTGCCGGGCTAGGGGTGCCGGGCTGGGGGCGCCGGGCTAGGGGCGCCGGGGCGCGGGCTGATTGCGGGCGGTGCCGCCCGCGAGCCGGGCCGGGCGGGCCGCCTGCGCGCGGATGGCGTCCAGGCGGCGCCGGAGCAGTTCCGGCTGCCGGTGCGATCCTGAGACGTACAGGGCGAACAGGAGCCGGATGTCGGCGTGCCCGTCGGGGACCTCGAGCTTCTCCATCGCCTTCAGGACACGGGACTTCACGGTGTAGGCCGACACCCGCAGCCGGGCCGCGATCTCCGGGTAGGAGTACCCGCCCGCGTAGAGCTCCAGCACGTCGCGCTCGCCGGCGCTCAGCCGGGCCGCCTCCGGCGGCACCGCCCGCTCGGCGGTGGCCTGCTCCGGCCCCGGCGGGTCGCCCGCGGCCAGGACGGCCAGCCCCTCGCCGCGCAGGCCGGCCCGCAGTTCCTCCAGGCCGGCGGCGCAATCGGGGGCGGGGACGCCGAGCGCGGCCAGCGCCCGCCGGACCGTCCGCCCCCGGGCCGCCTGCTCAAGCAGGGACACCAGGTAGCCGGGGGGCCGCAGGCCGCGTTCCTCGATCGCCTCCAGCAGCGCCCGGGCCAGGGACGCCGACAGGGCGGGGGCGCCATCGGCCGCGTCGCACACCGCGTCCGCCAGCGCCACCTGGCCGGCGTTGGCGCCCAGGACGGCCCGGGCGCCGCACGCCCAGGCCGCCACCGGGTACCGCCAGTGCCCGGCGGCGGTGCGCACGACGACCGGGAGCTCCGCCAGCAGCCACGCGGCCTCCCGGGGGTCGCTCGCGCCCGGCAGGTCGAGCACGCACGCGTCGAACGCGAGCCCGGCCGCCCGCAGTTCGGCGACGGTGGCCGCCCCGCCGGCCACCCGCAGCCGCGGGTCGGCGGCAAGGATTATCTCCAGGCCTTTTCGCGCCACGTCAACGGCATCGACAATCGCGACATCAACCGGGCGGACATCGACGGGTACCTCGGCCACGGCGCCCTTCCTCACGAGCCCTCACCAGGTTTCCCGGCGGGAAGACTGTATTTTACTATTTACCAATCCGCGCGCCGTTAGTCCGGCATCCGGGACATTTGATTAGGCCTGGTCCATTCCTGGCGATAGGTGGTGACTTACGTGGCGGCCCTGCAGCCGGGCGACCCGGAGCACGTCGGCGGCTACCGGCTGCTCGAGCGGCTGGGGGCAGGCGGGATGGGACGGGTGTTCCTCGGCGTCTCCCCCGCCGGGCAGCACGTGGCGGTCAAGATGATCCTCACCGAGCACGCGACCGATGACGAGTTCCGCGCGCGGTTCCGGCGCGAGGTCACCGCCGCCCGCCGCGTGGGCGGCCTGTACACCGCGGCGGTGGTCGACGCCGACCCGGACGCGACCCCGCCGTGGATGGCCACCGCCTACGTGCGCGGGCCGTCGCTGCACCAGCACGTCGCCGCGCACGGCCCGCTGCCCGCGCCGGAGGCGGCCCGGCTGGGGGCGGCCCTGGCCGAGGGGCTGGCGGCGATCCACCAGTGCGGCCTCATCCACCGCGACCTCAAGCCGGGCAACATCATGCTCGCGGGCGACCGGCCGCGGATCATCGACTTCGGCATCGCCCGGGTCACCGACGCCAGCATCCTGACCCGGACCGGGACGCTGCTGGGGACCTACGCCTACATGTCGCCCGAGCAGGTCGAGCAGCGCCCCCTCGGCCCGGCCAGCGACGTCTTCGCCCTCGGCGGGGTCCTGGTCTTCGCCGCGACCGGGCACGCCCCGTTCGACGTGACGAACGAGCTCGCCCTGGCGCTGCACATCTCCGCCCGGCCGCCCAGCCTGGACGGCATCGGGGACGGCCCGCTGCGGCAGCTCATCGCCGACTGCCTGGCCAAGGACGCGGCCCGGCGGCCCGCGCTGGGCGACCTGCTCCCCCGCCTCACGGCGATGGCCCCGGCCGCCGCCCCGGCCCCGCCGCCCACGGAGCTGGCCCCGCCGCGCGACCCGCGCCCGGGCGGCCCCGCCGGCCCCTCGGGGGCGCTGCTCATGCGGGTCACCGGCGATGGCGGGATGCCGCTGGGGCGGGTCGCCTTCTCCCCCGACGGGCGGATCGTGGCCGGGTCGGCCGCGCAGCCCGGGACCGGCGGCGGCCACTGGCGGGTGTACCTGTGGGACATCGCCACCGGGCTGCCCGCGGCCGCGCCGCTGGAGGGGCCGCTGGCAGGGCCGGGCGCGCCCGGCGGCGGGCGGGCCGACGCCCCGCGCCTGGCGTTCTCCCCCGACGGGAGGCTGCTGGCGGTTACCGGGACCGGGGGCGCGGGCCTGTGGCGGACCGGGACCTGGCGCCCGGCCAGCCTGCAGTCCGACGCGGCGACGGCCTGGCAGGCGATCGCCTTCTCGCCCAACGGGTACGTGCTCGCCACCATCGCGGGCACGGTCAGCGAGCATGGCTTCAGCGGCACCCGGATCCGGCTGTGGAGCACCGAGACGCTGCGCCCCCTGGACCGCACGTTCCTGCTCGACGCGGCCGTCAGCGGGGAGGCGGTGCGGTTCTCCCCCGACGGCCGGTTCCTGCTCGCCGGGACGGCAGGCGCGCTGTTCCTGTGGGACATGAGCGCCCGCGCGCTCGGCTTCGAGCGGGTTGACGGCTACGACGGCCTGCCCGGGCAGGCGGCGTTCTCCGGCGACGGCCTCCTGGTGGCCGCCCGCAGCGCGTCGCCCGCCGACGTGGCGGTGCTGGGCAGCCGCTCGCGGCAGCCGGCCGCCTGGCTGAACTGCGACCAGCCGGTGTCGCTGCTCGACTTCTCCCCGGCCGCGGCCCTGGTCGCCACCGCGACCGGCGACCGCGGCCAGCCGTCGGCGGACGCGTGGTCGGTGGCGGGCCGCGAGGTCACCCGCCACCGCCTCGACGGCTTCCCGGCCGTGGCCCGGACGCTGCGGTTCTCCCCCGACGGGGAGTTCCTCGCGGCCGCCGGGGCGGCCGGCCGGGGCACCGACCTGGTGCGCGTGTGGCGGGCGGACGGCACCTGGCGCGGTGCCTCGATGACGATCGCGGGCCCGGCCGTCCCCGCGTTCTCGCCCGACGGCCGCTACTTCGCCGTCAGCGCGGCCGACCAGACGGTGCTCCTGCGCGAGACAAGGGCGCGCCGCCCTCCGGTCGTCCTCGGCCACCCGGCCTCCGGCCCGGGAACCCCCGGCCCCGGGACGCCGGGCCCGGGCACGCCCGCGCGCGGCCTGAGCGAGCCCCGGGCGATGGCCTTCTCGTCCGACAGTCGCGTCCTGGCCACGACCGACCGCGACGGCACCCGGCTGTGGCACCTGCCCTAGCCCGGGGCCCGGTGCTTGGGGCCGGGGCGGATTACCTCACCCGGCAGCGCGTATTACAGTCGGCCCATGGCTCGCATCGTCGGCGGCGTGGCCGCCTCGCACACGCCCACCATCGGCTTCGCCTACGACCAGCACAAGCAGGACGACCCGGCGTGGGCGCCGATCTTCGCGGCGTTCGAGCCGGTGCAGGAGTGGTTCCGGGCGAAGAAGCCGGACGTCATCGTGTACATCTTCAACGATCACGTGACGTCGTTCTTCTTCGATCACTACTCGGCGTTCACGCTGGGGATCGGCCAGGAGTACCCGGTCGCGGACGAGGGCGGCTCGCCGCGGGCGCTGCCCCCGGTCGCGGGCGACCCGGCGCTGGCCGCGCACATCGCGTCCTCGCTGGTCACCGACGAGTTCGACCTGGCCTACTTCCAGGACAAGCCGCTGGACCACGGGTTCTTCTCGCCGATGTCGGTCCTGCTGGACCACTCCGGCTCGCAGTGGTCCACCCGGATCGTGCCGTTGCAGGTGGGGGTGCTGCAGTTCCCGATCCCGACCGCGGCGCGCTGCTACAAGCTGGGCAAGGCGCTGCGGCGCGCGATCGAGAGCTACCCGGAGGACATCTCCGTCGCGGTGGTGTCGACCGGCGGGCTGTCGCACCAGGTGCACGGCGAGGGCGCGGGGTTCAACAACCCCGAGTGGGACGCGCGCTTCCTGGACGCGATCACCGACGACCCGCAGGCACTGGCGGCGATGACGCACGCGGAGTACGCCCGGCTCGGCGGGTTCGAGGGCGCCGAGGTGATCATGTGGCTGATCATGCGGGGGGCCCTGTCGGAGCGGGTGGAGCGGGTGCACAGCTCGTACTACCTGCCGTCGATGACGGGGATCGCGACGCTGGTGCTGGAGAACGAGGCAGCCTCGGCGGTCCTGCCAGCCGGGGCGCGCGAGCGGCACCTGGCCCGGATGGGCGAGCAGCTGCACGGCATTGAGGAGATGACGGGCACCTACCCGTTCGACATCGCCCGCTCGGTGAAGGGCTACCGGCTCAACAAGTACCTGCACGCCATGATCGGGCCCGCCCACCGGGCCGCGTTCCTGGCCGACCCGGAGGCGTCGTTCACCGCCGCCGGGCTGACCGAGGAGGAGAAGGACCTCGTGCGGCGGCGGGACTGGCCCGGGCTCATCCACTACGGCGTCATCTTCTTCATGCTCGAGAAGCTGGCCGCGGTGACGGGCATCTCGAACCTGCACGTATACGCGGCGATGCGCGGCGAGTCCCTGGAAGACTTCCTCAAGACCCGCAACACCCAGGTGATCTACTCCGTCGCGGGCAAGAGCTAAACGCGAAAAGGGGTTCCCTGCGCGTTAGCGCTGGGAACCCCTTTTCGCAAGGATGTCCGGCGGTGTCCTACTCTCCCGCAGGGCCTCCCCTGCAGTACCATCGGCGCTGAAGAGCTTAACTTCCGGGTTCGGGATGGGACCGGGTGTTTCCCCTTCGCTATGGCCGCCG
>DATBEM010000073.1:0-1765 GCA_036276115.1 Trebonia sp. | reverse complement strand
CCAGGTCCCAGGCGAGGGTGTCGCGGATCGTCTCGGTCAGCGACCGGCAGCTCAGCCCCGCGCCGAGCGCGCGGGAGGAGTCGACGTCGTTGAACGCCTCGTAGCCGGGCTCGCCGACCCACAGCGGTATGCCGCCCCCGGGGTTCACGCCGGCCGCCACCAGGCGGTCGGTGGGCACCCAGGTCAGCTCGGCGTCGCTGTACGTTGCCGTGCGGCACAGGTCAAGGAGGATGCCGAACTGCCGCGCGGCTCCCGTCAGGTTGTACACGCCGCCCCGGTCACGGTGGATGCCGTCGAGGAGGAACGCCGCCAGGTCCCGCACGTCGATGACCTGGGTCAGGTCGCCCGGGTCGCCCGGCGCGAGCACCCGGCCGCCGCGCGCGATGCGCCGTGGCCAGTAGGGGAACCGGTCGGTCGGGTCGTGCGGGCCGCTGATCAGCCCGGGCCGGCCGATCAGCGCCCGCTCGCCGTAGGCCTCCCTGATGACGGCCTCGCACAGCGCCTTGTTCGCGCCGTAGTTCTCCAGCGGGTCCGCGACGTCCGGCTTCAGCTCGGCGAGGGGCGCGTCCTCCCGCTGCGCCTCGGTCGTCGCCTGGGAGGCGTACACCGACACGGTCGAGACGAAGACGTACCGCCCGACCCGGCCCTTGAGCGCCTCGGCTGACACCCGCGCCGTCGCCGGGTCGTAGCAGGCGACGTCCACGACGGCGTCGAACTCCCGCCGCCCGAGAGCCAAGAGGTCCTCGGTCCGGTCGCCGATCGCGGTCTCCACCCCGGGGAAGAGCCCGTGGTTGGTGATTCCCCGGTTGAACATGGTGACGGCGTCGCCGCGGCCGAGCGCGGCCTCGACGATGGCGCGGCCCGCGAAACGGGTGCCGCCCAGAACTAGGATTCGCACCCGCCCATGCTGTCACCCGCGCCGCTACCCGGTGGCGCGATTGGGCGGTTCGCCTCGCCGGAAAAAGCGCGGCATTGCCGTACCCGGGCCCGGTCGCGGGCGGGGGCGGGCGCAGCGCGCGCCGGCCCGGGCGACGGGAGCGGGTCCCAAGGAAGCGTGATTACGTTCTGTAGCTATTTCACCACCGCAGAGATCTTCAGTTGAGGGCCCCCTGGGTATGGTGTCTCCTACTGGGGGCACAGATGATCGTGACCATCGTGGGGGCCGGGCGGCTCGCGGAAGGCGTTGCAGTAAGGACTTTGGCGGGCGGGCACCGGCTGCGGGTCGTCGACAGCGAGCCGGGCAAGGCCGACGCGCTCGCCGCGAGCCTGGCCGCGCGGGGGACGAGGAAAGGGCCGGCCGAAGGCGGGATTTCGCTACTGAGCGTAGCGAACGTAGGGGAGGCCATCGCGGGCGCGGACCTGGTTATCCTGGCGCTGCCGTACCCGGAGGGACGGGCCGTGGCCAGGGAGCAGGGTGCGGCGCTGTCCGGGGTGACGGTCGTCGACACCTGCAACCCGGTCGACTTCTCCACCTTCGACTCGCTGCTGACCAGCCCGGGCATGTCGGCGGCCGAGGAGATCGAGGCCGCCAGCCAGGGGGCCAGGGTCGTGAAGGCGTTCAACACCACGTTCGCGGCCGCGCTCGTCGCCGGCTGGGTCGGCGGGCTGCCGGTCGACGTGTTCATCGCGGGCGACGACGCGCACGCCAAGTCGCAGGTGGCCGCGCTGGTCAGCGACGGCGGCATGCGCCCGGTCGACACCGGGCCGCTGCGCCGGGCCAGGGAGCTCGAGGCCTTCCAGTTGCTGCACATGACCCTGCAGGGGC
>DATBEM010000072.1:0-7306 GCA_036276115.1 Trebonia sp. | reverse complement strand
GTCGGCGGCGATCCGCGCCGTGTTCGGGTAGCCGGGGCGGAGGTTGTCGGAGCTGATCCGGGGGTCGCGCAGCAGCGTCCGCTGATCGGCGTGCCGGGTCACCAGCCACGGGGTGCTGCCGTCCCAGAGCCGGACCCGGGTCAGCGCCGACCAGAGTCGCGAGGGCTTCCCGCACCAGAGCGAGGGCTTGCGGGCGCGCCGCGACCGGGCGCCCAGCTTCATCGCGATGGATGACCCCGAGCACGCCCGGCTGCGCAAGATGGTCACCGGTGCCTTCACCCTCCGGCAGATGGAGCGGCTGCGCCCCGGCATCCAGCATCTCGTCGACCGGCTCATCGACGAGATGCTGGCCGGCCCCAACCCGGCCGACCTGGTCGAGGCGTTCGCGCTGCCGGTGCCGTCCCTGGTCATCTGCCAGCTCCTCGGCGTCCCGTACGCCGACCACGAGTTCTTCCAGAAGACCAGCCGGACGCTGATCCGCCGCTCCACCCCGGCCGACGTCGCCCAGGCGGCGCAAGACGAGCTGCTCGGCTACCTTGGCCGGCTGATCGCGGACAAGCTGGCCAGCCCCGGCGATGACCTGCTGTCGCGGCTGGCGGCCGAGCGGCTGGCGACGGGCGAGATGTCCGCCCGCGAACTAGCCTCCATGGGCGTCCTGCTGCTCATCGCCGGGCACGAGACCACCGCCAACATGATCTCCCTCGGTACCTATGCCCTGCTTGCCCACCCGGAGCAGCTGGCCATCGTCCGCGCCAGCGACGACCCGCGGCTGATAGTGCGGACCGTCGAGGAGCTCTTGCGCTACCTGACCATCGTCCACTCCGGGCGGCGCCGGGTGGCCCTGGCCGACATCGAGATCGCGGGCGAGGTCATCCGGGCGGGCGAGGGCATCATCGTGCCCAACGACATCGGCAACCGGGACGCCACCGTGTTCCCCGACCCCGGCCGGCTCGACGTGCAGCGGGACGCGCGCGGGCACGTGGCCTTCGGCTTCGGGGTCCACCAGTGCCTCGGCCAGCCCCTCGCGCGGGTGGAGCTCCAGGTCGTGTACGGCACGTTGTACCGGCGCGTCCCCACCCTGGCGCTGGCGGCCGAGCCGTCCAGCATCCCGTTCAAGCACGACGGGTTCGTCTACGGGGTCTACGAGCTCCCCGTGACCTGGTAGCGGACTGGAAGGGAGACACCCTGATGCGCGTGCACGCCGACCGTGATTCCTGCGTGAGCTCCGGCCAGTGCGTCCTGGCCGCGCCGGAGGTCTTCGACCAGGACGACGATGAGGGGGTCGTCCTGGTCAAGGCCGACCGCCCGCCGCCCGGGCTCGCCCCCGACGTGCGCCGGGCGGCGATGATGTGCCCGGCCCGGGCGATCACGGTCACCGAGGACGAGGACTAGGCTCCCGGCGCTCATGTCAGCCCGTCACCTGCGCGCAGGGAACGGACGTGGCCGGGGCCACGACGGTGAACGCCGCGCCCTAGTCGCCCGGCTTCGGCGGGGCCGGCGCCGGGGTGCGCTCGAACAGGTAGTACAGGGCGACCGCGCCGCTGATGACAAGCGCGGCCGTCGCGCTGAGCCAGCCGATCCCGATGGCCACCGCGTAGACCGGGCCGCCGGCTGCGAACCGGGCCAGGGCGGCGCGCGCCTGGGCGGCGGTCATCGGGGTGCTCAGGTGCGCGCGCCGGGCCGACCACCAGAACAAGCCGGCGAAGGCCAGTGACATCCCCAGGAACACGCCCTCGTAGATCGCCGCCGCCAGGCCCGCGTCGGGGCCAGGTTGCCGCAGGTAGTCCGCGATCGTCGCGGTGGCGAACGGGAGCGTGACGATGAAGAACAGCAGCAGGAGGTTCAGGAACAGCAGGACCCGGTCTACCCGGGCGAAGTTGTTCACCAGCGCGTGGTGGTTGACCCAGATGATCCCGATGGTGAGGAAGCTGACGACGTATGCCAGGTAGGCGGGCCACCGGCTCGCCAGCTGCTCCCCGAGCGGCCCGTGGCCCGGGCCGGGGACCGCCAGGTCGAGCGCGAGGAGGGTGATCGCCACGGCGAAGACGCCGTCGCTGAACGCTTCCAGCCGACCCCGGTCCACCCGTGTCTCCCTGCGCTCGCGACCTGACCCCAGCACCACGTTACCGGCGCCCCGGACGGCGCGCGGCCGCCAGGGCGCCGTCCCTGGCGGCCTGGCCACTACCCTGAGGGGATGCAGATGCCCTCGCGGCCGGGCTGCCCCAAGCGCATGGCGATGGGGCCGTGCGGCGGGGTGCGGGAAGGCGGCGGCTGCGAGGTTGTCCCGGAGCCGTGCGCGTTCACGGAGCCGGCCACGTGGCCCGACCCGGTCGCGGCGGTGCCGCTGGGCCGGGTCCCGCTGATCCTGGCCGACTACACGGCCGCCCCGTACTCCGTCCCGATGCTGACCGCGGTGGCGGCCACGCTGGCGGCCGACAGCGACGCGGTCCTGGTCGGCGAGCACCAGAACCGGCCTGACTTCCCGCCCGTCTTGCTGGCGTCGCTCCTGCTGGCAGCGGGAGCACGGCCGTGGATGACGCTGGCCTGCCGGGACCGCAACCGGATCGTCCTGGAGCAGGAGCTGAACGGGCTGCGTCATCTCGGCGTGGAGGCCGCCCTGTGCGTCACCGGCGACGCGCGCGCCCACGACGTCCGGCCGGACGTGACCCAGGTCTTCGACCTCGACGGCCCCCAGCTCGCCGCGCTGGCGGCGTCGGCCGGGCTGCCGGCCGCGGTGCCGGAGACGCCGGCCGCGCCACCGCGTGCGCTGCGGGCCGCCCGGCTGGCCCAAAAGCAGCGCGCGGGGGCGGCTGCCGCCGTCTTGAACCACGCCGCGCTGGAGACGGTGACGGCCTTCATGGCCGGCGCGGCCGAGGCCGGGGTGACGATCCCGGTCATCGCGGGCGTCGCGGTCTTCACCGACGAGCCCTCGGCGGCCGTGCTGAACGCCCTGCCGGGCCTGGAGCTCGACCCGGCCGCGGTCCGGGCCGTGCTGGCCGCCCCGGACCCGGTCGAGGCCGGGATCGCCGCGGCCGCGGCGGAGGCCGCGGCCTTGCTCGCGATCCCCGGGATAGCCGGCGTGAACCTGTCCGGCCTCGGCTCGGCCCGCGGCTACCAGTACGCCGCGACCGTCAAGGCGGAATTGGCCCGCCGCATCCGGGAAGGCCACCCTCGTGACCGATAGCTACCAGATGGACGCCGAGTTCGACACCGTCGCGAAGTGGACGGCTGAGGCCGCCGAAAGCCTCGGCCCGCAGTACCGCATCCCCGCCGCGTGCCGGGGCAGCGGCCAGCGGCCGGCCCTTGACTGGCTGCTGGCGGGCCTGGAACCGCGGCCCGGGGAGCTCATGCTCGACATCGGCGCCGGGCTGGGCGGCCCGTCCGCCTATGCCGCCGAGCGGACCGGGACCCGGCCTGTCCTGGCCGAGCCGGAGCCCGGTGCCTGCCGGGCCGCCGCCCGGCTGTTCGGCACCCCGGTAGTCCAGGCGGACGCGACCGCCTTGCCGTTCGCCGACGGGGTCGCCTCCCGGGCCTGGTGCCTGGGGGTGCTCTGCACGGCCAGCGGCCCCGACGCCCAGCGGGCCATGCTGGCCGAGCTGCGCCGGGTGCTGCGGCCCGGCGGCCGGGCCGGGCTGCTGGTGTTCCTGGCCACCACCGGCCAACTGCACGACCCGCCGCGCGGCAATCACTTCCCGTCCCGCGCCCAGCTGAGCGCCCTGCTCCGGGAGGCGGGCCTGACCGAGGTGGCCACGGCCGACACGGCGTCCCTCCCGCCCTCGCCCCCGGTCTGGCAGGAGCGCGTGGCCGCGGTGGACGATGAGCTCCAGCGCCGCCACGGTCATGCTCCGGCGCTGGCCACCGCGACCGAGCAGAGCGACCGGATCGGCCGCCTGCTGCACTCGGGCGAGCTGGTCGCCCAGGTCATCCTGGCGGACCGGGGCGCCTAGGTCACCGCTCGACGCCCATATCCGATTGGCCAGCCCCCGGACCGCTGCGAGCGCGCCGTCGCGGATCTTCCGCCGCGGCTACAACTAAGACTGCGGCCTGAGCGTGGCCGGCCGGGCCGGCCCGGGGCGCCCGGGACCGCGAGGGCCCGGGCGCCGCCGGTCAGGGGCGGCCACGACGGCTCAGCAGGAGCCGTCCCTGGTCCACGCGCCCGACGAACCACCGGGCGCCTCGTTGTAGTTCCACTGGTTGGCGGTCCACTCGGCGCCGTTGTCGGTCACGTCGTTCCCGGCGACGTAGGTCGCGCTGGCCGACCAGGCCGGGGCCGAGCAGGAGCCGCCGGGCGGAGGCGAGGCTGGCGGGGGAGTCGGGCTCGAGGACGGCGGCGGAGTCGGCTCAGTCACCGGCGCGCTCTTGGCGAAGGCGACGGTATAGGCGGTGAAGTCCCACGAGTTCTGGGCCACGCTGCTGCACTCGCTGGACAGCGAGCCGTTGTTGTCTGGCGGGTTGCACTGGCGGTCGCGGTTGACCGACCAGAACGTGAACCGGCCGAGGCCCACGCTCTGCGCGAAGCTGAGGACGGCCTGGAAGTCGCCCTGGGAGAAGTACTCGGCGCTGTCGGTCCGGCCGTTCATGCCCGAGAACCCCTCGTGCTGGTAGGCCTGCGCGCTGCTCCAGCCGAACGTGGCGACCAGCTGCGAGTTCAGGCCCTGGAGGGCCGCGACCTGCGATGAGCCGCCGTTGAAGCCGCCATCGAAGGGCATGATCGTGTAGTTGTCGGGCGTGAACCCGAGTGTCTTCGCCTCGTCCGTCAGCTGCTGGCCGAAGTAGTTGGCGCCGGCCGCGATGCCGGGCATCGTGATCGAGATGTACAGGCCCGGGTTGTCGCGCTGCAGGATCTGCGCCGCGCCGACCTCGTTGGCGATCGCGCCCGAGTTCTCGATTTCCGGCTCTTCGAGGTCGAAGTCGAACGCGTGCAGCCCGTAGGCGCTGATGACCTGCTGGTAGGCCGCCGCGGTGGCGGCGGCCGACCCGCAGACCTGCCCGAGCTTGGTCCCGTTGTAGCCGCCGGCCGACACGATCACGTCGCCGCCGCCGGCCCGGACCTCGTTGATGGCCGCCGAAACCTGCGTGTCGCCCGACACCGGGTCGGTGCCGTTCCAGGCCGGGGTGCAACCGCCATCGGCCAGGATGAAGGCCATGTCGAACGCCTTCTGGCCGGTGGCCGCCATGACCGGCCCGAGGTCAGGGCCGGCTGAGTCGAGCACCGCGTAGTAGGGCGCTGACTCGTACCAGTTGTCGGTCAGCGCCGACGCCGCGTCCGCGTTCAGGTTCGCGACCTCGTGAACCTGGCCCGGACGGGGAGAGCCTGCCCGCGCCGCCGCCGTGGCGGCGAAGCAGGAGACCGCGAGCAGCGCGGTGCCCGCGGTCGCGATCAGCATGCGCGTCCGCGAGGCCCTGCTCCTGACGGGCCTGCGCGGTTCCTGGACGGCTGGATCCATCGTTCCTCCGGGATCGTAGGGTCAGCTCCCCAAGTTCTCGGTCCCCTGCGCAGCTAGTAATTAATAGGAAAGTTTCTTAACAGTTGTTGCCATTAGTTTAAGTTGGACGGGGAATGAGCGTCAACCCCCAGGCAGGCGGTAAGTAGGGCGTAATTGAAATATCGCCCGCTGTGTGGTTTCCTAGGCCCCGATGCCGAATCTTGCCCGGCGGCAAGGTTGGGAGGCGCAATGGAGTCCCGAGGCACGAGGAAGTCCCCCGGCCCCGCGCGAGCGGGGCGGCCCGAGCCGTCCTGGCCGCGGGTCATCGCGACGACGATCCGGCTGTGGGCCAGCCGCCGCCTGGTGGCTCGCTCCCGCGCGATGCGCCGTCGGCGCGAAGGGCTCGCCATCGTGCTCGTGTTCGTCATCGGCGGGGGGATCACCGCCGCCATGATCATCGCGAACTCGGGCCGTTTCTCGGCCGGGGCGTCAAGTCCCGCGACCCCCGGCGCGCTGTCCACGACGGCGACCGCCGCCCCGGGCGACCCGGTGACCACCCGGGACCAGGCCGCGAAGTGGATCGCGGGGCAGGTCGCCCCGAGCGCCATCGTGGCCTGTGACCCCGCGATGTGCGCGGCCCTGGAGGCCACCGGGATCCCCGCCGGCAAGCTGCTGACGCTGAACGCCACCGCGACTGACCCGCTCGGGTCGGACCTGGTGGTTGGCACGCCCGCCCTGCGCAGCCAGTTCGGGGCCCGCCTGGCGAGCGTGTACGCGCCCGCCGTGCTCGCGAGCTTCGGCGCCGGCGCCAACGCGATCGAGGTCCGCGTGACCGCCCCGGAAGGGGCCGCCGCCTACCAGTCCGCCCTCGCGGCCGACAGCCGCGCCCGGGCCGCCGCCGGTCGCGAACTGGTGGGCAACCCGCGCGTCGGGGTCGCGCCTGCCGCTCGCACGGCGCTGCTGGCCGGAGAGGTTGACCCGCGGCTGCTGGCGGTGCTGCCCACCCTGGCCGCCCAGCAGCCGGTACGGATCCTCGCCTTCACCGACCCGTCACCGGGGGCGATCCCCGTGGCTCCCCTGCGCGGGGCCGAGATCGCCCCGCGCCCGGGCGCGAGCACGGGAACAGGCACGCTGGAGTCGATGATGTCGTTCCTCAGCGCCCAGCAGGTCCCCTACCACCCGCTGCGGATCACCACCAGCGGCGGCGGCCTCACGGTCGAGTACGCCGCGCCCAGCCCCCTGGGCCTCCTGGACGGCTCCTGACCGTGCGAGCAGGCACCTTAGTGCAGTGCTCCCTTAGTGCAGTGCGCCGATGATGATCTTGGCCATGGCCGAGTCGTGGGAGTAGTCATTGTTCAGCTCGGCGTGCGTCAGCCCGGAGACCTCGACGCAGGTGCTGCCGTCCTTGACCACGAGGCCGACCTGGTAGCCGAAGGCAGCGTCGCCGATCCCGGTCACGCTCGTGCCCGGCCCTATCGCCTGCCGGAGCTGGTCATAGCAGTTGGAGAGAGAGATGACGCTCACCGTGAGTGGCTGGATGTCCACCGGGTCCGCGTGCTGGCCGCTGTTGGCGTAGGTGCATATGTCGTAGCCCTGCGCCGCGTGCTTGGGGGTGGCGGCCCCGTAGGTGACGTTGTTGGCGGCCGATGCCTGGGCGCTGGTCATCAGCGAGCAGGCGTTGATCCCGCCGCTGGAGCTGCCGCCCCCGGAGCTGGTGCCGCCCGAGTCGGTCGCCGCTGCGGTCGCCGGGGCCGAGCTGCCGGCCGCCGACGTGGGCGACGACGCGGATGAAGACGACGAGCCCGCCGGGGCGCTGCCCGTCGTGGCCGAGTGGCTCGGCGTGCACCCGGACGCGAGCGCGATGGCCGCCACCGCGAGTG
>DATBEM010000071.1:0-4977 GCA_036276115.1 Trebonia sp. | reverse complement strand
AGCTTGATCAGTTCCTCGGCCGCCTGGTCAGGATCGGCGACCCCGACCAGAACCCGGCCGATCGCGTCGGCGGACACGCAAGCGTGCAGGCCGTCAGAAGACAGCAGGTACCGGTCGCCGGCCTGAGCGTCATGGAACTGCAGATCGGGCTCGAAGTCGTGCTCCCCGTCCAGCGCCTGCAGGAGAAGGAAGCGCTGCGGGTGCGAGGACGCCTCTCCCGGGGTGATCTTGCCCTCGTCAAGCAGCGACTGGACCACGGTGTGGTCGCGGGTGATCTGGAAGACCTCGCCGCCGCGAACGAGGTAGGCCCGCGTGTCGCCGATGTGAGCCAGGCCGATCCGGGACCCCGATCGCAGCAGCGCCGTGACCGTGGTTCCCATGCCGCGCAGCGACGGGTTGGCCGCGACCATGTCCCGCAGCGTCCCCTCCGCCCGCTGCACCGCGTGCCCGAGCGCGTTCAGCAGCTCGCCCGAAGGCACCTGCGTGTCCAGCGGCCGCAGGGCCGAGATCACGGCCGCGCTCGCGACCTCGCCCGCCGCGTGCCCGCCCAGCCCGTCGGCGACGGCGAGCAGCTGGCGGCCGGCGTAGGCGGCGTCCTCATTGTCCGCCCGCGCGAGCCCGATGTCGGAGCGCACCGCGTACCGCACGGTGAGCTCCTCAGCATTAGCAGATGCCATGTCAGTGTCCTTCCCAGCCAGGTACCCGATGAGGAAGGACGCGAGCTCCCGCCGCGAGGCCGTCTCCGCCTCGACCCGCTCCCAGTAGGCCGAGAGCTCGGCCGCCGCCGCCGCGGGCGACAGCGCGCCGATCGCGCGGATCGACGCCAGCGGCATCCCCAGGCGGCGCAGCCAGGCCACCAGCCGGGCCTGCTCGAGCTGCGCGGGCGCGTAGAACCGGTACCCCGACTGCGGGTCGACCCGGGCCGGGGTGAGCAGGCCGAGCTCGTCGTACAGCCGCAGCGCCTTGCGCGTCAGCCCGGACGTGCGGGCGAACTCCCCGCTGCTCATCAGCGCCACGTGCGTCCTCCTCAGGCCGGGCAGGCTGCCCGGCTTGCTCAGGCTCGGGCTGGCCCCAAGGGCGAAGTCAAATCAAATTCATCATCTCGAACGGTCCCTGGCTCCGCCCCAACCTCCCCGCGACCCGCTGATCGACCCCACCCCCGCTCAGTTAGAAACCGTGTCCCAGGGGTAGCCAGCGTCACCATGACCGACAACGGCACGACCGCAACGACCCGCCCAGAAGAGACCCCGGCCGTGCCCCCCGAGCAACAGCCGGACATTACCGAGCCCCCCGCACCCGCTGAGCCCGCCGAGCCCCCCGAGCCCACTGCGCCTCCTGAGCCCGCTGGGCTTGTTGAGCCTGCCGAGCCCGCCGAGCCTGCCGAGCCAGCCGAGGACCCCGGCTACCTCGTGCGGACAGGCGAGGCCGTCGGCGAGGACGGCTCGGTTGTCCCCATCATCGGCGGGCTGCCCGCCGTCGAAGGGTCCGCCTGGGATGTCGGCGCCCCGCTCGATGAGCGCGGCGTGGACCTGGCCGGCGAGCAGGACAACCCATCCGAGGCCTGATAAGCCGATCCGGGCTCCGCCCGGGGTCAGGTTCCGGCGGCCAGCCGCCATCGCCCGCGCCCGGCCGCCTTGGCCGCGTACATGGCGTGGTCCGCCTCCGCCAGCAGCTGGTCGGCGACGGTGCCGGGCGTCGACAGGGCGGCGCCGATCGACGCGGTCGGGAACACCTTCTGCCCGGCCAGCTCGAGCGGCTGCTGGACGGCGAGCATCAGGCGGGCCGCGATGCCCGCCGCCTCGGCCGCCGACGGCACCGGGTAGGCGATGACCACGAACTCGTCGCCGCCGAGCCTGCCGACGGTGTCCTGCTCCCTGGCCGTCTGCTCCAGCCGCCGCGCGATCTCGGCCAGCAGCTGGTCGCCCGCCGCGTGCCCCAGGGTGTCGTTGATCTCCTTGAAATGATCCAGGTCGCAGTAGAACGCGGCCACCCGGCCGGGCCCGGGCCCGGACTCCGTGAGGGCGGCCGCCAGCTGATCGAGCACCAGCGCCCGGTTGGCCAGGCCGGTCAGCCGGTCATGGGTGGCCGCGTAGGCGAAGCGCGCCTGCATGGTCCGCAGGACGGTGATGTCCTCAATCTGGGTCAGCAGGACCGCCGGTTCAGTCCCGCCCTCCGAGGTCAGCAGCGTTGAGCTGACCCGGCCCCAGACCTCGCTGCCGTCCGGCCGGTTGAAGTGGATCTCGTACTGGCCGAGAGAGCTCGCGGCCTCGTCAGCGGCCCGCCGGGCGGGGGCCGGATCGGGCGAGGCGAGCTCGGCCGCCACGTATCCGACCAGCTCGGCCGCGGGCCGCCCGAGCAGCTTCTCGAAGGCGACGTTGGCCCTGATGATGCGCTGGTCCTCGGTCAGCAGCGCGATCGCGATCGGCGACCGGTCGAACATGGCGCGGAAAAGCCGCTCCGAGTCGGCCACGAAGGTGTGCACCCGCGCGTGCTCGATCGCCAGCGCCGCGTGCACCGCGAACTGCTCGAGCGTCCGGCAGCTGGCCGCGTCAGGGAGCATGCCGCCGGGGGGCTGGTCGACGCTGAGCACGCCGATGAGCGTCCCGTCGGGCGCGTACAGCGGGGCGAACAGCGAGTCGTCCGGATGCCACGCATCCGGGGCCTCGACCGGGGCGGTCGGCAGTGTCCAGCTCGGGATCGGCCCGACCGGCCCCTGGTCGCTGCGGTGATCGAGGAACCGCAGCTCGCCCCAGTGCTCGCAGGCGGCCAGCAGCCCGTACCAGGCCTCCATCGGCGCGCGGGTGCCCATCAGCGCCTCGGTCGCCTCATCGGACCCGGCCACCGCGACGACCTCGCACACGTCGCCCGGCCGGGCCATGTTCACCACCGCGGCGCCGAAACCGAGCTGGTCGACGACCGACTGCACAACGATCTGCAGGGTCTCCTGCAGATCGAGGCTGGAGGCGATCCGGCGGGCCAGCCCGGCCAGCAGCCGGGCCGACTGGGCCTCGCCGGCCGTAGCGGCTTCCTTCACGCTGTCCTCATCCTCGTGACCACCGAAAGCAATGATCATATGCGCATAGTAATCAACCTGGTCCGTTACCTCCCAGGGGGTCGCGAAACACGCCCATCCCGGGCGTGGACCACCCGGCTCCGGCGGGCTAGCGCGCGGCCGGCTGCCGGATCTGGTCCAAGATCGCGTCCGCGCCCTGCTCCCGCAGCACCGACGCGAGCGAGGCCCCGACCGCCTCCGGGTCCGCCCCGGCGCCGGTGGCCGCCACCCGCGCGCGCCCGTCCAGCGACGTGACCTGCGCGGTCAGCGACAGCAGGCCGCCGCGCCGGCTCGCCAGCGCCCCAACCGGGACCGAGCACCCGCCGTGCAGCTCAGCCAGCACCGCCCGCTCCGCCCGGACCGCCGCGTCGGCGTCCGGGTCGCCGAACGCGTTCAGCATCTCCAGCAGCTCCCGGTCCGCAGCCCGGACCTGGACCGCCAGCGCGCCCTGCCCGGGTGACGGCGGGAACACGGCCGGGTCGAGCAGCTCGCTGATCGCGTCGTCAAGGCCGAGCCGTCGCAGCCCCGAGGCGGCCAGGATCACGGCGTCGAGCCCGGACCGGCTCCGCGCCAGCCGGGCGGGCACGTTGCCCCGGATCGGCACCGCCTCCACGTCCGGCCGCAGCGCCCGCAGCTGCGCGATCCGCCGGGCCGAGCCGGTGCCGACCCGCGCCCCGGCCGGCAGCCCGGCCAGGGTCGACCCGCACAGAGCGTCCAGCGGGTCGGCCCGCGGTGGCGTCACCGCCAGCGCCAGCCCCTCCGGCAGCGTCGTCGGCAGGTCCTTCAGCGAGTGCACCGCGATGTCCACCCGGCCCGCGAGCAGCTCGGCCTCGAGCTGGGTGGTGAACACCCCGCCGTCGCCGCCGCCGAGGCTCCGCAACGGCGTTTTCCGGTCCTTGTCGCCGTCGGTCATCACCGACCGGGGCCTGAACTCGACCACCGGGCAGCTCCCGAGGTGCTCGATCAGCTCCCTGACCATGGCCTGGGCGAGGCGGCTGCCGCGCGCCCCGACGATGAGCGTCTCCATCTGACCGACGCTACCGGACGCAGCCCCCCGGCAATCCGGATATCGGCCGGGCGGGCCTTGACTCTCGGGTTACCTGAGGGTCGACGGTGGTGTCGTGGACAACGACGAGCTGATGACGATCGGGCGGTTCGGCCGGCCCGAGCGGGCCGGGCGGGCCAGGCAGATCGCGATGCTGTGCTGGGACGGCCTGCCGATCGAGGATATCCGCCGCGTCATCGATGACCCCGCCGGGGCGGCGACGCACGATGTCCTGAGCCGCCACCGGCGTCGCCTGGAACGCCAGCGAGACCTGCTGACCGCCCAGATTCGCGACGCCGACCGCTTTCTCGAGAAGGGAATCACCATGCCACCGCTTCCGACCGGATCCCGGCCATCCCAGATCAAGGTCGCCGTCGATGACGTCGACGCCGCGGTCGCGTTCTACGTCACGGCGTTCGGCTTCAACTACGACGTCGTCCGGCGCACCGAGCAGTCCGACTACTCGGCCTTCATGTTCGGCGCCTACGGCCAGGACAACTTCTTCCTGATGCACCTGATCGCCGGCCAGGACCGGATGGATCTTCCCGGTCCGTCCACGTTCGGGCTGCTGGTCGAGGACCTCGACACCAGCCACGCCCGTGCCATCGACGCCGGGGCGGCCGAGACCGTGGCCCCGCATGCGCCCGAGGGCATGCCCCGGCGTTCGGCCGTCCGCGACCCAGCGGCAACTGGATCTGGCTCTACCAAGCCTGAACCCGGACAAGGCGGGCGCGAGCCCTAAGGCTTGCGGGCCACGATCCCGTAGACGGGCACGGCCACCGGCGGGTCGAGACGCAGGTCGGCGGCGGCGCGCCACTCGGTGACCGGGACCAGACCGGGCGGAACCGGGGTGAGGCCGGCCACCAGGCCGGCCATCTCG
>DATBEM010000070.1:0-1849 GCA_036276115.1 Trebonia sp. | reverse complement strand
GCGGGCCTGCGGCTGATGGCCGTGCACGCCCACCCGGACGACGAGTCCAGCAAGGGCGCCGCGACGATGGCGCGGTACGTCCGGGAAGGCGTCGAGGTCCTCGTCTGCACCCTCACCGGCGGCGAGCGCGGCGATGTCCTCAACCCGGCGATGGACCGGCCGGACGTGAAGGCCAGCCTCCCCCGGCTGCGGCAGGAGGAGATGGCCCGGGCCCGGGAGATCCTCGGCGTCGAGCAGCGCTTCATGGGTTTCGTCGACTCCGGACTGCCCGAAGGCGACCCGAAGCCGCCGCTGCCGGACGGCTGTTTCGCACTGACGCCGCTGGAGCGCGCGGCCGAGCCGCTGGTGCGCGCGGTGCGCGACTTCCGGCCGCACGTGATGCTGACCTATGACGAGTCCGGCGGCTATCCGCACCCGGATCACATCATGTGCCACCGGGTATCGGTGGAGGCGTTCGAGGCCGCCGCGGATCCGGACCGCTACCCGGACGCGGGCGAGCCGTGGCAGCCGCTCAAGCTGTACTACTTCGCCTCGTTGAACCGCGGGAAGTTCATGGCCCTGCACGAGGAGATGCTGCGGCGCGGGCTGGAATCCCCCTACGCGAAGATGTTCGAGCAGTGGGAGGGGCGGGCCGCCGAGCGCCCCGAGCTTGAGATCACCACGCGCGTGCCGTGCGGCGACTTCTTCGAGATCCGGGACGAGGCGCTGCTGGCCCACGCGACCCAGATCGACCCTAAGAGCTTCTGGTTCGCCTGCCCGCTCGACGTCCAGCGCACCGCATGGCCGACCGAGGATTATCATCTGGCTAGGTCGCTGGTCGATACGGAACTGCCAGAGGACGACCTGTTCGCCGGGGTCCGGGAGAAGGTGTGCTTGTGACGCTCGTTGCCGCCACCGTGTTGTCTGAAGCGGCTGTGGTGGCCAAGGGCGCGGCGTCGAACAACGACGTCACGCCGGGTGTGCTCGGCTTCTTCATCGTGGCCGGTATGGGCCTGGCGCTGTTCTTCCTGCTCAAGTCGATGAACCGGCAGTTCAGGAAGCTTCCGCCGCGGCCCGCGCCCGACAACGGGGACGGGACCGGGCCGGATGGTGGTCAGGGCCAGCCCGCTGAGCAGGACCGGGTCAGCCCGGGGCCGCCCAGACCCTGAGCAGCGCATCCGGCAGGCCCCACCAGCCGAGCGGGGTCAGGCGCTCCGCGTCGTCCGTCGCGCCGAGCGCGTTCCACAGGTTCGCGACGTAGGAAAACAGCTCGGCGATGGCCATCTCGTCGAAGTCCTCGTCGTCCAGGTCACCGGCCTGCCCGGCGCCTGCATCGATCCCCAGCCCGGCCGCCGGCCCCGCCTCGCAGTACTCGCGCACATAGCGGGCCATATCGGCCGCCGACGCCGGCGCGCCGGGGCCGCCCCGGGCCAGAGCGGAGATGGCCGCCAGCCAGTCCACGTGCTCCAGCGCGCACAGGGCGGCCATCGCCCGGGACACCTCATCCAGCCCGTCGCCCTCCTCGGCGCCGGCCCCGGCCCCGGCCAGGTCGAGGGCCTCACCGGCGGGGGACACCACCCCGGCCGCGAGCGTCAGCCACAGCTCGGCGTCGCTGCCCGGCAGCCCGGCCTCGCCGCCGCACGCGGCCAGCAGCCGGCCGGTCAGGCCCCGCCGGGCCATGGCGGCCCGCGCCGCCTGGCACGCCCCGGCGAGTTCTCCCGGCGGCAGCGGCCGCTCGCCGACCTCCTCCAGCACGCCCCGCAGGGCATTGAGCGCGTCGGCGTCCGCCGCCGCCCATTCGGCCAGGAATTCGGCGTCCTTCTCGTCGAGCAGCGCCTCCATGGGCACCCGGCCGTCGGGCAACGGCGAG
>DATBEM010000069.1:0-2541 GCA_036276115.1 Trebonia sp. | reverse complement strand
CCGGCACAGCCGATCGCGACGGCGACCGGGCCGGGCACGGGGCCGGACCGGAACGCCGCGACGGCGAGCGCGGTCGCCATGATGAGGTCGGCGACGCCGCGGGTGGTGGTGACGGCCTGGTACACGCGCGGGTCGGTGGCGTCCAGGTCCCGCAGCGCCTCGCTGAAGTGCGGGTCGCGGAAGTGCCCGCGGACGTCGACGACCAGGTGCTGCCCGTCGGGTGGCGGCCCGTGGAGGAACCCGAACGACGTGATCGCGACTTCAGTGGCGGCCATGGCAGGCCTCCGTCGCCTCTGGCAGGACCTGGCGGGCCACGCCCGTGCCCGCGATGGCCAGCCAGTCCCCGCCCCGGGCGGGGGCTGCCCACGGGTCGGCGCCGGCCGGCACGGGGCCGTGGTCCAGCGGGCGGGGCAGGATGCCGCACGCCGCGCCGTCGCGCAGCTCAGCGTGCTCGGCCAGCAGGGCGGCGGTCATGAGCCCGGCCGCGGCCCGCTGTGCCTCGGTGGTGAGTGTCCGGGAGATGGACCCGTCGGCGTTGCGCGGCAGTGGCCCGGGGCGCGGGGTGACCCCGCACAGCGGGCAGCGGCGGGCGGCGCCGCCCTGGATCTTGAGCTGCCGCTCGCGGGCCCGGTCGCCGGGCCAGGTGCGGGCCAGCTCCCAGGTGATCCCGGCGCGGGCGACGGCGAGCATGAGCCGCGCGCCCTCGGCCGTGCCGTGCTTGGCCAGCCGCCGCTTCAGCGCCCATGGGCCGCCGGCGGCGAACCCCGTGTAGTGCCGGGCACACGCGCACGGCGAGGCCTCCGGGTACGGGACGTACACCCGGCTGAAGTGCAGCAGGTACACCAGCCCGCAGGCCCTGGCCGGGACGGCCCGGCCTGCCGCGTCAGCCATGGCGGCCCTCCGCCCTGGCACGCCGGGCGGCCCGGGGCTGGCTGGCCTCGCGCGGGGCGGGCGGCAGCAGCGGCCAGGCGGCCGCCGCCTCGATGGCGAGCGCCGCGGTGATGACGGCCTGGCCGGCGCGGGCAGCAGTACGCTGCCCGCGCCGGCTGGCTGGTGGCCGGCGGGTCACTGGCCGCCGCCGAGGGTGGCCTTGACGGTCCGCTCGTCCTCGCGGATGACGGTCTCCCAGCACTGGCCGCAGGCGACCTTCCCGACCCGGCGGCGGGCGGTGTGCTGGCGGGCGTCGCACAGCTTCCTGGCGAGGCGGGCCAGCTGGTGCTGGCCGGTGAAGTGGTCGGGCTCCCACAGCGGCCCGACCTCGGGCCTGCCCGCCCGTCGGCGCCGCTGCTTGCGTACGCGGCGGACGCCCGCGAGGGCGTCGGTGACGGTCAGCCGGCCGTCCCGGACCATCTGGCGGGTCTTGCCGTCCAGGTCCAGCAGCGCCAGGTAGGTGTAGATCGTCGGCTCGGCGAAGCCGGTGCGCTTGGCGATGCGGGCGACGCTGTAGCCGCGGTTGCGCAGCTTGCCCATCGCCTCGGCCTTGTCGATGGAGGTCACGCCCTCGCGGTGGCAGTTCTCGATGAGCATCAGCTCCTCGGGAGGCGTGCCGTCCGGCTCCCTGACGGTGATCGGGACCGCCTGCAGGCCGGCCGCCTTCCCGGCGGCGAGGCGCCTGTGCCCGCCGATGACCCGCCAGTGCCCGGGCATGTCGGGCATCGGCTCGACTAGCAGCGGCTGCAGGATGCCGTGCGCCCGGATGGACGCGGTCGTCTCCTCCAGGTCGCCGAGGACCTCGCGGATGTTGTCGGGGTGCGGGTGGACCCGGCTGATGAGCGCCTGGCCCTGCCCGGCGGCGGGCTGCCCTGCCGGCGAGGCCGGCCCGGGTGCCGGCTCCTGGCTGGCGGCTGGGGCGTCGGGGGCGACAACTCCGCGGGCTTCGAGCTCGCTGGCCAGCTGCTGCAGCCGGGCCTCGTCCCTGGGGTGCCGGGGCCTTTGGTACATGCTCGTGTCGGCGGTCATGACCGGCTCCTGATGGCCAGGGCCGCGGTGCAGGCCGGGCACTGCGGCGAGCCAGGGCCTGGCCGTGGCTGGCCGGGCGCGGCGAGCTGCGGCTGGCCGCACAGCGACCGGGGGACCGCGAGCCCGAGCCGGTTCACCCAGCGCCAGAGCCACCCGATCTCGTGGATGACGACGGGCGGGCCGTCATCGTGGCGGATGGCGGGCAGCCCGCCGAGGAACGCCCGCAGCATCTGCTGGTGGGCGGTGAACACCGTCGCGGTGCCCGTGCTGGCGTAGCCGGTGATCAGGCTGTCCAGCAGGTCGTCGTAGTCGGGGGCTGCCAGCCACGCGGCGCGGCGCGCGTCGTCGCGTCCCTTGACCGGCGGCAGCTCGCCGACGTCGCCGAGGTCGACCTCGCACGGCACGGTGACTGCCCACGCCTCGTCGGACGCCCTGGGGTCTGGGACGTGGCGGGGCAGCCCGGCCCGGGCGGATTCCAGCGGGACCGCCAGGCAGGTCTCCTCCTCCAGCTCGCGGACTGCGGCCGCCTGCCCGTCCTCCCCGGCCTCGATCGACCCGCCGGGCACTGCCCAGCCGCCGCCG
>DATBEM010000068.1:0-6308 GCA_036276115.1 Trebonia sp. | reverse complement strand
TCCCAGGGCTGCCCGGAGCGTGCCCTGGCGATCTTCAAGCCAGCCCCGCAGCCGGGCGCCGGGGCGCGCAGCCCCCGCAGCCCCCACAGCCGGTCGCCGGGCGCACGCCACCGCCAGCCGACAGCTGGGGCGCCCGGGCGCCGGCCGCACGCCACCGACAGCCACCCGGCCGCCCCGCCCGCCACCCGGCCGCACGCCACCGACAGCCATCCGGCCGCCCCGCCCGCCACCCGGGCGAGCCGCCCGGCCCTGCCCGGGGAAGCCGCCCGGCCCCGCCCCGGGGAAGCCGCCAGCGCGGGAGAAACACCGGTACCAGCGCCCCCTGCCCCCCTCCCGCACCCCGCGCGCCACTCTATTTCCGGTAAGAAAACCCGGTTGGGAAGGATTTGCCACGCTATGGCGTGGCAAATCCTTCCCAATAACCGGCGCGGTAGAAGCTGGCCCGCGCCGGCCTCCCGGCAAAGAGCTTGGAAGGTTTCCCACGCCAGAGCGGGAAAATCTTCCAGGACCGGAGAATCTTCCACGCAACCGCGTGATGCAAGGGCCGCAAGGGTCAGGCGAGGCGCCCGGGAGAACGGGCGGCACCGGGCCCGTCGTCCCCGCTCCCGCGTCCGTCCGCGCCGACGCACCGCCGCACCGCCGCACCGCCGCACCGCCGCGCCGGCCGCCGGCCGCCGGCGATCGCTAGGACACGCGCTAAGCGATTCCGACCAGGGCCGCCATCAGCTCAACTTGCAGCCCGTACCAGTCCGCGCGCTCGTCGATGGTGTTGTTGAGCTGGCCGAACAACTCGAAGTTGAGCGCCCCGAACAGCTCCGTCACCGCGATCAGCGCCCGCGCCGTCAGCTCGGCGCTGGCCGCCAGCCCCAGCGCGGCCGTGATCGTGGCCAGTTCCGCCGCCAGGGCGGCGGAAACCGGCGGGAGCGCGGCCGCCCGGGCCAGGTCCAGCCGCCCGGCCGCCTGCCCGTCGCGCAAGATCCCCCCGATGACCAGGAACCGCCGCGCGGCCGGGCCCACGGTGTCGGCCGGGGCCGCGTAACCAGGCACCGGGCTGCCGTGGATGAGCGCGTACTCGGCCGGGTGCGCCAGCGCCCATTCCCGCCAGGCGACCGCGACCGCCCGCCACCGGCCGCCCAGGTCGGCCGGGTCCTTGACGGCGGCGTCGGCCCGCTCGCCCGCTTCCCCGATCGCGTCGTAGGCGTCGATAATCAGCGCCGTCAGCAGCTCGTCGCGGCTGGCGAAGTACCGGTAGAGGGCCGAGGAGACCACCTCAAGCTCGCGGGCGATGGCCCGCAGGGACAAGTTCGCCCCCTCGGTGGCGATCTGCCGCCGCGCCGCCGCCTTGATCTCGTCAATCATCTCGGCCCGCGCCCGCGCCCGGATGGACGCGGCGGTTCGCTTCTCCATGACCGAGATTATCGCACACAACAGAGAGCATCGCTCTGGGCGAAGGCTCCCGCCCCCGCCCTCTCATCCTGAACGGAACCGGCCGCTCGCGTCCCCGCCACCGCTCGGCCCGGGCGGCTAGCCGCCCCGCGCCCGCGCGTACGCGAGGTTGTCGCCCGCGAGGCGCGTGTCCGGATGCCCAGGCCCCAGCACGCGCCGCATCTCGTTAAATGCCCGCTCGTACGAGCGGAGCGCATCCCCCCACCGGCCCGCCTCCTGGTAGGCGCTGCCCAGGTTGTTCATCGAGGCCAGGGTGAGCGGATGATCTGGCCCGAGCACTCGCAGGCGATCGTCCAGGACCCGCTCGAAGACCGGTATCGCCTCGGCGACGCGCCCCGCTGCCTGGTAGGCGATGGCGAGGTTGTTGCGGGATGACAGCGTGTCGGGATGCTGGGGCCCGAGCAGGCTCTCGCGGGCCGCCACCGCCCGCTCCAGCAGCGGAAGGGCCTCGGCCAGCCGCCCCAGCCCGGTAAGCGCCTCGGCCACGTTGTTCAGCGCCGCGAGCGTATCGGGATGATCGGGGCCAAGCCGCTCCTCCCGGTCGTGCCAGGCCCGTTGCAGGAGCGGGAGCGCGCGCTCGGGGTCGCCCGCGGCCCCGTAGGCCCGGGCGAGGTTGCCCCGCGAGTTCAGCGTCTGCGGATGGTCCGGCCCGATGTACTGCTCCTGGGCGGCTAGTGTCCTCTCCAGCAGCGGGATCGCCTCGCTGACGCGCCCCGCGTCCTGGTAGGAAACGGCGAGGTTGTTCCGCGTGGCCAGGGCATGCGGGTGGTCCAGTCCATAGGCTTGCTCAAGCCCGCTCAGCGCTCGCTCATACAGCGCGATCGCCTCCTGGGTGCGCCCGGCCTCCTGATAGACGCTCGCCAGGTTCGCCTGCGACAGGAGGGTGGCAGGATCATCCGCCCCAAGCGTCCGCTCACGGACGGCCGCGACGCGAGAGTGCAAGTCGATCGACCGGCCGGTCTCCCCCCGCGCGCGGTAGGCGCGGGCGAGGTTGCTCAGCACGACCAGCGTTTGCGGACCCTCCGGGCCAAAGGCACGCTCTACGTCGGCGGCCAGCGACTCGCCCACGGTGACGGCTTGCGACCAACTGTCCCCGAGCTCCCCGAGGCAGTACAACGCCCACGACCGCAGATTGAGCAGGCGCTCGCTAAGATCCTGGTCGGCCTTATACGTATCGCCGACGTGCCCGAGCAGGGCCGACACCTGCTCGGGGATAGCGCGCAGGCTCGCCCGGCCGGCCGACCCGGGCAGTGTTCGCGCTTGCCGGATCAGGCCCGCGACGACCACGTTAACCGCGCGGGCAAGCTCGCCGCCCGCGCTGAGAGTGGTCCGGATCACTCGCATGACCAGCCGGTGCACGATGATGGCCTGTCCGTCGCCACTGAACGACAGCAGCGACCGCTCGGCCAGCTGTACCAGGGCGCGGTCCATGTCAGCCGACTGAGCGTGCAGGCCCGCTTCCACCACGGCGAGCAGCAGGTCCCGGGTCACGCCGGCGTCGCTCAGGAGGGACAGGGCCTCCATGATCCTGGCGCCCAGGCTTCCCTTGTCCTCCCGGGCCAAGTTATCCAGCGCCAACTGCAGGGCCTTAACGAGGGCGCGCGAAGGTGCCTCGAAGGTCAGCGGCGATGCGAACGGACGCCCCTGAAAGCCTTGATACCGATCTAGGTAAGCCTGGTAGGTAATGCGGTCCCGGGCGATCTGGGCGCCGGCCAGGGCCAGGGCCAGCGGCAGGTACCCCAGTTCCCGGGCCAGCCGGGCCGCGCCCTCGGCGTCGGCCATCCCGGTGCGCCCGGCCAGGAAGAGGGTCGCCTCACCCTCCGTGAACACGCCCATGGGGACGGTTTTCCAGGGGGGACCCGGGTCTGGCCGCACGCTGCTCGTCACCAGGAGCTTGGCGTTCCCGGCGCGGGGCAGGTAGGGACGGAGCAGCGCGACATCGGTGACGTTGTCGAAGACGATAAGGCACCTCGCCCCGTCGGCCTCCAGCCAGTCGCGAGCACGCCCGGCCGCCTCTTCCACGGTGGCGCTGGCCGGTAGTCCCAGCCGGTCGGCGACCTCGGCCAGGCCCGCGAGCAGGCTCGCCTCATCCTCGGCGTTGACCCAGGCCACCAGCCGCCAGTCGTAACGGACCCGGCTGCGGGCGTACTCGGCGGCCAACTGGGTCTTGCCGCTCCCCCGCGGGCCCACGATGGCCGTTGCCCCGGGCCCGGCCGCAGTAAGCCGGTCCAGCAGATCCGCCCGCGGCTGGAAGACGGGCGGCACCCGGGGGATGTTCCCCACCACGGTGCTGCCCCCGGACGGCCGGGGCTTCGCCGGAGCTTCCCCACCCTCGTTCCTGCCACCGGCTCCCGGCTCAGCGGGGGTCTGCGGCTCGTCGCCGGCCGAGCCGTCGAGCAGGTCCAGGACGGCCCGCGCCGCCTCGGCGTAGGGAACCAGCTCAACCGGGAGCTCCACCTCACCCCGTCGATCGGGGACAAGGGCCGCGACCCTCGGGCCGGACTGGCGGGTGATGTGGCGGATCAGCATGTCGTACACCTGCCAGGCGTCGGACTCCGTCACGCCTTCGAGCAGGGCCCGCCGGGTGCCGTCGCGCAGTCGCCAGGCCGTGTCGCCGGCGGCGTCCTCGGCCAGCTCGAAGAGGCCGCTCATGATGACCTCGGCGAGGTCGCCGGATGAGGCGCCCCGCACGATCTCCTGCCCCAGGAGCCGCAGCAAGGGCAGGCTGACCTCGGGCAGGAGCGCGCACAGCCCGGCCAGCCGGGCGGCTCGGGCCGACGCGAGGCGCAGGAACGTGCGCCCGCTGGCCGCGCTTGGCGCCTCGTCGTCGTCGGCGCCGGCCGCCTCCCCGGTCAACGGGACCAGGAGGGCGTCGCAGCCGGCCGGGTCGCCGCGCATGAGCGCCCGCGCCCATTGGCCCAGCCGGGCCGGGCTGAGCGTCAGGGCGGGGACCGGTAGCCACGCGCGCGGGGGCTGGCCCGGCTCCTGGAGGTAAAGCGGAGCGGAGTACCGCAGCCGCGGGCTGGGGCTGCCGGGCGGCCCCGGCCGGACCCGGACCGCCGGCTGGTCCAGGCCCGTGTAGCCCCACAACCGGGCGGCCAGCGGGCTGATCACGACGGTGGGCGTCGCTACCGCCCACGACCGGACCAGGTTCCACGCGGGTGCCTGCCGCCAGCCGGCCGCCGCCCCGTCGGTGACGATGACGATGAGGCGACGACCGCCCGGGATTAGCAGCTGCCTGGGGCTAACGGCGCCACCCGCGCTTGTCCGCATGCTCGGCGGCTGGCTGGAAGCCTGGTCAGCTTCCCCGGGCGAGAAGCTAAAGCGCCGGACGGTGCGAAACATCCCGGCCTGGGCGAACGCGTGCGCCAGGCCGCTGGCTTCCGGCGCCCAGAGCGCCATGGAGGGGGAGTCGTCGACCAGGAAGGCCACGTCGAACCAGCGCTCCGGCGCGGGCCGGAAGACCGGCACCAGGTGCCAGGTCCGACCGTACGAGCGCACCGTGGCGTCAATGTCCAGCTGCAGCCGCCGCCCGCGCAGCCACGGCCGCTTGAACGGCCGTAGTGCCTGGGTGAGCTCAAGCTGCGCAGGGAACGAGCGGGCCGGGGCGACCGCTATGCGCCGGGCCGCCATGGGCGACCGGGTGACCGGGCGACGGGGCGGCCTCGGCCGGACCGGGGGCCGCTCATCCCCCGCCTGGCTCCCGTCCGGGTCCGAGCCCGAGTCCGGGGGCGCGGCGGATGTCCCGTCCGGCGGCGGCGTGCCCGGCCGGGCCGCCCCGGTGCCATCCAGCCGGGCCGCCAGCCAGAGCGCCTCGGCGATGGACGTGGCGTCCAGGTCCGGCCCGAGCGCCCGGACGGCCCGGACCGACGTGACTAGGGCGCGGGCGGCCGGCTCATCCTCAGGCACCGGTGAGCTTCTGGGTGAGGAGGTCCAGGAGGACCTTCTTCTGCGCGTCGTCCGGGGCGTCCTTGCTTCCGGTCAGGATGAACACCGCGTTGAGCAGCTGGTCGATGGCCAGGCTCTGCCCGGCCGCCAGCCGCTTGGCGAAATCGGTCACCAGGTCGGCGACGGGACCGTCGGGGGGCACCTCCAGGTCAAGGTGCGCGCGCACGATCTCCCGGATCTCGGCCTCGCCCGCGGTCGGCATGCGGAACGGGATGCAGCGGCGCAGGAAGGCGGGCGGGAAGTCGCGTTCCTCATTGCTGGTCATGACGATGAACGGGAACGTCGTGCAGGCAACCCGGCCGTGCTCCACCGGATAGGCCTTATCGGTGTCCCACATGCGGACCTCGACTCGCCGATCGCGATAGCGCACCAGCTCGGGGATTTCGTAGGTGCCGCGTTCGAGGACGTCGAGCAGGTCACCGGGCAGGTCGAGGTCGCCCTTGTCGATCTCGTCAATGAGCAGGGGACGGGGCTGCTCAGACGGCAGCAGGGCCGTGCCCAGCGGTCCCAGGCGCATGAACGGGGCGATCTCGTTCACGCCCTCGCCACGCCGGCCCGCCGCTAGCTCCTGAGCGTGGATCCGGCCCAGCACGTCATAGCGGTAGAGCCCGTCCTTCAGCTCGGTCCGGGAGTTTATGTCCCAGCGCAGGGGCGGGTCCAGGCAAAGCTCGTCCGCCACGGAGTCAATGATGGCGGACTTCCCCGAGCCGGGCAGGCCGGTCACCAGCAGCGGGCGGCGCAGGCTGAGCGCGGTGTTGATCGCCGTGATCAGCTCCGCGGAGGGCCGGAACTTAGGCTTGGCTTGCGGGCGGGGAAAGACGCGCCACGGCGGCGGATCGGCCAGGTGCAGCTCGTGCCTGACCGAGTCGCCCTGGTAGTAGGGCGTCCACGGCATCGTCTCTTCTTGGTCAGGC
>DATBEM010000067.1:0-40956 GCA_036276115.1 Trebonia sp. | reverse complement strand
CCTGTCCTCGATCGCGGCGGTCCGGCCGCGCAAGTTCAACGCGGTCTACGGCGCGACCAAGGCGGCGCTGGACGCGTTCGCCCGCGGCCTGGCCGACGACCTGCACGGCACCGGCGTCCGGGTGCTGCTGGTCCGGCCCGGCTTCGTGACCGGCCGGATGACCGAGGGCATGGACCCGGCCCCGCTGGCCACGACCCCGCAGGCCGTCGGCGCGGCCGTCGCGGCCGCCCTCGACCCGGCCACCCTGCAGGCCCGGCGAGCGGGCGTCATCTGGGTCCCGGCCCCCCTGGCCGGCCTCGCGACCGCGATGCGCATGGTCCCCCGCCCGGTCTGGCGCAAGCTCGAGCGGTAGCCCCGCCCGGCGGGCAGGCTCAGGCGCGGCAGAGGATCTCGCCGCTGATGATCGCGAACCAGCCGTCTTCCTCGGCCGCCCAGTCCAGCCAGCCGCTGGCGATGCGCTCCAGGTCGGCCTGGGTGGCGTGGCCGCCGGCGAGGGCCTGGCTGGCGTACGAGGACTTGGTGGCCCGGTCATGCCAGCTGCCGCCCCACCACTGCCGTTCCTCCGGCGTGGAGTAGGTCCAGGTCGAGGATGAGCGGCGCACGTCGGTGAAGCCCGCCTGGCGGGCCCACGCGTGCAGCATCCGGCCGGCGTCGGGCTCGCCGCCGGCCGCCCGGGCGACCCGCTCGTACAGCTCCCGCCACTCGGCCAGGACGGGCCGGCCGGGGTACCAGACCATCGCGCCGTAGTCGCCGTCGCGGGCCGCGACCAGGCCGCCGGGCCGGGTGACGCGGCGCATCTCGCGCAGGGCGGCGACCGGGTCGCCCAGGTGCTGCAGCACCTGATGGGCGTGCACGACGTCGAACGAGTCATCCGGGTAGTCCAGCGCGTACACGTTCCCGGTGGTGAACGTGAGGTTCGGCCGGGGGAAGTCGGCGGCGGCCTTGGCCACGATCTCCGGCACCGAGTCCATCCCGGTGACGTGCCCGTCGGCCACCCGGGCGGCGAGGCCCGCCGTGATGGTGCCCGGGCCGCAGCCCACGTCGAGGATCGCCATCGCCCCGGTGAGCTCCGGCAGCAGGTACGCGGCCGAGTTCTCGGCCGTCCGCCAGGTGTGCGACTGCAGGACAGAGGGGTGATGACCATGGATGTATACGTCTGCCATGCCAGCCACGGTAGACCCGGTCTTAGATGTTGAGCAACTACGTCTCACTATCCGAGACGCTACTATCCCGCCCGCGATCGGCCAGGAACTGGTCCGCCAGCGCGGGGGGCGCCTGCGACAGCCACGCGTCGGCCAGCGCCTCGGCCAGGTCGCCGGCGGACATGGCGGGCAAGTCGGCCAGGTAGGCCTTGTACCCGTCGAAGTGCGGGATCGTGAACACGCCGGGAATCCCCGCCGCCAGGATGGCCTCTTTCTCGGCCAGGTCCGCGACCCGCAGCGCCAGGACCGGGCCGCCGGGCGGGACCTGGTCGCCGGCCGGGACCTGGTCGCCGAATCGCTTGATGTCGGCCTTGGTGAACGGCCGTACCCAGGCGAAGCCCTTGCCCGCGACCGCCCACTCGCGGTGCCCGAACTTGTCCTCGCCCTCGGTTACCCCGGGAAGTTCCGCGGCCAGGGCGGCCGCTTCCTCAATGCCTGCCATGCCGCCACGCTACCTGCCCGTGACCCGGCTAGCGCGGAACGCCCAGGTCAGCCCAGGTCAGCGGAACCGCGTCGGCCATCGCGCTGTAACCCAGGTCGCCCGGGTGGAGGTTGTCGCCGCTGTTGTAGGCCGGGGCCATGTAGCCCGGGTCGGCCGGGTCGGCCAGCGCCGCCTGGAAGTCGACGACCCCATCGGAGATGCCAGCCGCGTGGCTGGCCAGGATCCACCGGTTCACCTGCTGGCGCAGCCAGTAACTCGGCCCCGGGGTGCCGTTGGTGGGCGTCAGCGTGCCCAGGTAGACCTTCACCCCGCGCGCGTGGGCCAGGTTGATGAGCGTCCGGTACCCGGCCTCGACCTGCGAGGCCGTCAGTCGCGCGTTCGTCGGGGTGGAGCACACGGCCGGCGGCCGCAGCGCGAAGCCGATGTCGTTGATGCCCTCCATCAAGATCACCGCCCGCACCCCGGCCACGTCCAGCGCGTCGCGGGTGAACCGGTTCAGGGCGCTCTGCCCGCTGCAGGCCGAGTCCTCCAGGACCCGGTTCCCGCTGATCCCCTCGTCCACGACCGCGGGCGCGCTGGCGCCCAGGGCGGCGTCGTACCGGCGGGCCAGGTAGTTCGGCCAGCGGTCGTTCGCGCCGGGGTCGGAGTCGAGCCCGTCGGTGATCGAGTCCCCGAAGGCGACGACCGTCCCGGGCGCGGAGTCCGCCCGGACGTCGACCTCGGTCGCGTAGTACGAGGAGCGCTCCGGCGTCGTGAACGCCGACCCGGCACTGTCGCCCGCGTGGTTCCCTGGCGCCATGTACGCTTGCTGCTCCGCGTCCAGGTGGTTGGTCGGCGGCCCGGTCAGGACCGGCAGGTACAGGCTGAGGGCCAGTTCCTCCAGCGGGGTGACCGCGCGCTGGACCGGGTCGCTGGTGACGGTGGCGCCGACCGGGATCGTCACCGATGCGGCCCCCGCGAACGTCAGGGGCACGTCCGTCCCGGGCACCAGGTCCGCCCCGTCCAGCACGGCGCCGACGGTGGCGGCCCCGATGACCAGCGGCCGCTGGCCGAACAGGTTGGTCAGCCGGATCCGGACGGCGCTGCCGCCGACGCTGGCGTAGATGATCTCCCGCACGGTCTCGTCCTCGAACCCGTGCTGCGGGCCCGCCCCGTCGCTGGGCTCCTGCGCGGAGGTGGCCCAGGTGGCGACCCAGTCGGGCCGGGCGGTGGTGACGCGGGCGGCCCGGGCGGCGTCCGAGCCGTGGACGCCGTGCCACCACGCGCGCCCCGCCAGCGGCACGACCTGGCCCACGGCGAGGCCGAGGGCGACGCCGATCGCCAGGAAGGCGACCGAGCGCAGCATCCTGACCAGCAGGGCAAGGGGGTGGGGGGGGAGCACGCAGTGAAGCGTACCGTCATCGAATCAGGGGCCGGCTGGAAACGCTCCTGATGACAGCGGGATTGACCGAGTTGGTACTGGCTACCGGGAAGGCCGGGGCGGCCAGCCTGGTGGCGCGGTCCTGCTTCCGCTGCCCTTTACTTCAGCCAGGCCACCGGGATCGCGCTGGCCATGGTCTCGTAGCCGAGGTCGTCCAGGTGCAGGTTGTCGCCGCTGTTGTAGGGCGGGCTCGGGTACGTCGGCGCGAGCGGGTCGGCGACGGCGGCCGAGAAGCCGACCACCCCGTCGGAGATGCCGGCCGCGTGGCTGCCCAGGATCCAGTTGTTGACCGCGGTGCGCTGCTCCTGGCCCTGGGCGGACAGGCCCGGGTTGGGGGTCAGCGTGCCCAGGTACACCTTCACCCCATGGGCGTGCGCGAGCGTGATGAGGCTCCGGTAGCCGTTCTCGATCGCGGCGGCGGTCACCGTGACCGGCGTGCCGCAGTTGTTCGGCTGCCCCTCGTAGCCGAGGTCGTTGATGCCCTCAAGCAGGACCACCGCCCGCACCCCGGACACGCCGAGGGCATCGCGCTGGAACCGGGCCAGCCCGCTCGGGCCGCCGCACGCGTCCGACAGGAGCCGGTTCCCGGTCAGCCCCTCGTCCACCACCCCGGGCGCGGCCGGGCCGTAGGCAGCGGCCAGCCGCCGGGCCAGGTAGTTCGGCCAGCGGGCCTGTCCCCCGGGGGTGGACTTCAGGCCATCGGTGATGGAGTCGCCGAACGCGACGACGGTCCCGTGCGCCCTGGCCGTCTGGACGTCCACCTCGGTCGCCAGGAACGAGGACTGCCCCACCGTGGTGAAGGCACCCGGCGTGCGGTCGGTCGCGTGGTTCCCGCTAGCCGCGTAGGTGTCCTGCTGGCCCTCCAGGTGGCTGGTGAGCGGCCCCGTCGCGTCGGGCAGGAAGATGCTGATCGCGAGCTCGGTCAGCGACGTCACTGGCTTGGCGGCCGCGTCGCTGGTGACGGTCCCGTGCGCCGGGATGGTGACCGACTGGCTGCCGCCGAACGTCAGCGTCCGGGTCATCCCGGACTCCATGGCCGCCCCCGACAGCACCGTCCCCGCGCTGGCCTCGCCGACCCGCAGCGGGCGGGCGCCGTAGACGTTCGACAGCCGCACCCGCAGCGCGGAGCCGCCCGCGCTGGCGTAGATGACCTCGCGGACGGTCTGGTTCGTGAACCCGCTGGTGGGCAATGCCCCGTCCGCCGGCGGCTGCGCGCTGGCCGCCCACGTGGCGACCCACGGCGCCGGGGCGGTGTGGCTAGCGGTCAGGCTCGGCTGCCCGCTCGTGGCCCGCGGGCTGTGCCCGGCTGGCCCCGGCCCCGCGACGATCCCGAAGACCCCCAGCCCGACCCCGGCCCCCGCCATCAGGCAGGCAATGACCTTAAGCATCCCGGAACGGGACAGCATGACCCTGGCACGCACGTTCTCGCACATCTCCGCTGGTGAGGGGAACAAACAGGCGAACTCAGCTTACTTGCGCGTCTTCCCTGCGCAGGCCAATCACTCGGCTGGCGGGTTAGCCTGGTTGACCTGACGGCGTTTACCTGGAGGTGCCCGATTGGCGCGGCTGGCGATCGACAAGGAATGCGGCCTATCCAGCGGGGAGGGGCGGTCGTCGCGTGAGCAGTGACGATGAGGCCGAATACGAACGGGTAAGCCAGGAAGCCGTAGCAGCCTGCCGAAACCTCAGCCCGCCTTATCACCCGGAACTCTGGATCCAGATGACGCATAGATGGGGAGCCGCCGAGGCTGCCCGGCGCCTGCTCGTCAGCGGCGATATTCAGTACGGGTTCATTCGGCTTATTGAGGCGGGACGCCACGACCTGACCGTGGAGTGGTCAGTCCTGCTGCCTCGCTGGCACGACATTTTTAGTGCACAGCACCGCGAAGCCGCCCGATGGCGGCTCCAGCAAGCAGGGGTCCAGCTCCCGCCATGGGCGTCATAGGCGGTCAACCGCTACTGGCGAGCGGACGCCAGCCCGCATCCGCGTCCCTGGACAAGATGTCGCCTGGTTCCCTCGGCTGAGCTTCCGGGGAAACCGCTAGTGGCGGGTGACGCGGCCTTCGCGAACCGAGGCCGTGAGCGCCCGCCATGCGCGTGGCCGGACCCGCAGCATCGGGCCGCCGCGGTCGGTGGTGTCGCGCACCGCCACGTCGCCGCCCCGCGCCTGCGCGACCTCGACGCAACTGCCGTTCTCGTTGCTGTAGGTCGCCTTGCGCCAGCCGGTGACGCTGGCCAGGTCGTTGTCAGTACTCATGGTTGCAGTGCCTCCACCGCTCGCTTGATCAGTGCCTCGGAATCGGCCTCGTCGAGTGCGCGATTCCGGATGTCCTCGAACGCCGCCGTGTATCGGGATACCTCGGCGGGGTCATCAAAGTACCCGCCAGACGTGAACAGCTCCGCGTAGACGGTGGGCGGCTCATAGACGACGCCGTCGCTGTCCGGGGGGAAGTGCAGTACCTCAAATGGTCCCGTGCTCACGCCTCGGTAGAACCCCACGGCGATCGGGACGACGTGCACCGACACGTTGGGCAGGTCGGTGGCCTGGAGCAGCCGCTCCAGTTGGGCGGCGTGGATCGCCGCGCTGCCGATCGGTCGTCGCAAGGCTTCCTCGCCCACCGCAACGTGCAGCGCCGGGGGACGCTCGGAGCGGAGCAGGATCGCCTGCCGCTCCATGCGGAACCGGATCTTGGCCGTGACCTCCGGGTCGTCCGCGCCAGACCTGCCCGCCGTGATGATCGTACGGGCGTAGTCCTCGGTCTGGAGCAGCCCGGGGATGAGCAGCGGCTCGAACCACCAGATCTCAGCGGCTACCTGCTCCATGCCCAGGTACAGGCCAAGGTGCACGGGGATGTCGTACTCGGCCCACCAGCCTGGCGTCCGAGTCTGGCTGACCAGCTCCATGAGGGCAGCGGAGCGCTCGGTGCTCGCCCGGTACAGGTCGAGCAGCGCGCGGATGTCGCGCTCCTTCTTCACGCCTTCGCCCTTCTCGGCGCGGTAGATCGTGGCGGGAGAGATCCCGGTCTCGGCGGCGATCCGCTCGGCTCCCTTGCGGCCGTCATAGCCCGCTGCCTCGCGAAGCCTCTTCAGCTCCCGGCCTAGTCGCAGACCCGGCGGGGACGTGTTGGGCTTGTCCACGGCCATCCGATCGCCTCCTCCCGGTTGCCACGGTCTCAAGTGGAATCATCGCGCGCTGACCACGGTAACGCACCAAGGGCATGCTGAGACACCAAGGAGGCTTCACATGAGACGGTCTCAAATTTTTCGAGAGACCGTTGCGAATGAGACCGTTCCAATGCCAGACTACGTTATCAGGAGGCCAACCCGGCACGAGACCAGGCGACCTCAGTCGAACCCGAACGACACTGCACCGCCGGGAGGTAGCCAGATGGGGAGCACGCAAGCACTATCGCCCAATGACTGGACGACCACGTCCGATGCTGGACAGCCGCTGGTGTCCGCATTGGGACAGGGCGCCGCCGGCGCCTGGGAGCCAACCGGCCTCGCGCGAAGGCGAAGGAGCGTCACCCAGCTGGGCGCTCGCGCCCAGGCGTCGCGGCACGAGCCGCAAGACCGGGTGGTGCTCGCCCGGGTGCTGGGCGGGCTCAAGGCACTGCCTTCGCGGCCCGCGCCCGACGCCGCCCTCCCCCGGCGGCAGGCCGGCCCGCCAGCCGGCGTCCACGCAGACCTGGCCGTCTGGCCATTGTTCGCGGGGCTGGGCCCGCTCGGCGCGCTGCCGACCGCGCCCCGGCTGGTGCGCGCGTTCAGCCGACTGGTGCTGGGCGCCTGGGGCCTGACCGCGTTCTCCGATGATGCCGAGCTGCTGATGAGCGAGCTGGCCACGAACGCGGTCGCGGCGGCCACCGGCCCCGACGGCCGGCCGCGCTACGACCACTCCGGCAGCCTCCACCTGCTGTGGGCACGGCTGCTGTCCGACCGCTCGTGCCTGCGGCTGGAGGTCTGGGACACCGTCCCGCTCGAGCTCGGCGCTCCCGCCCAGCGCGAGGCCGAGGCGACCGATGAGTCCGGCCGCGGGCTGGAGCTCCTCGACGCGCTCAGCATCTCGTGGGGCTGGGGACCCGTGCCCGGCCGCGCGGCCAAGCAAGTCTGGGCCGAGTTGCCCGCGCCCTCCCGCGCGGACGACCGGGCCATCCCCGCGCCGCTGGAGGCTGAGCTGATCATCTTCCGCGAGCGCGTCGAGCGCTCCCTCCTCCTGCCCGCTAAGGAGAAGGGGGACGCCAGCCCCACCCAGTAGCGGCACCCATCATCGCAACTACCGCGACGCGGCGGTGGCCCCACTCACGGCCATCGCCGCATGTCCTCACCGATACCGTGTTCCTGATCGTCACCCGAGGTGAGGTACGCCGTGCTAGCCGGCCTGGCGGTCTTCCCAGATGAGGCGCCTGCCGCGGGCGACCTCGTCCGGGGATAGGGTCTCCAGGTGGGCGAGCGTGTTGCGGGCGTCCCGCAGCCAGGAGACAAGGCGCTTGCGGTGGCCGCCCCGCCAGGACTTGAGCCGGTAGTCGCCCTGAACGATCTCGAACAAGTCGCCTGCCTCCAGGACCCGGCCGTCCTGGAGGCCGCGCACCTCACGGTGGAGCCATGTCTCGATCCTTGCTCGCTCCTCGTCAATCAGCGGCATCAGGTTGCGGATCTGCGCCCGCCAGATTCGCAGCCGGTTCCTGTCCGGGGCGTTGGCGCACGCGTGCACGTAGACGCCGAACATGTCCCACCCGTCGGCAAGCCCCAAGTCCCATAGCGTTACCAGGGCGGCAGGCGGGGCGCTCAGCGGCGTGGACGTGCGCGGGAGGCTACCGGGAACCCGGGCATGCGCCCAGTCCGGGGCGGTGTACCCGGCCAGGGCCGAGGCCAGGGTGGCCTCGTCGCCGTCCCAGTCGGCGGCGAGGTGGCTCGCGAGGTCAAGGTCGTAGCCGGCCACCTCCGCGATCGTGTCGCGCAAGAGCCCGTTCCGGGCCCGGCCCGGCAGCAGGTCCTGGACATGGCAGGAGGTGTCGATTCGGTCGAGGACGCCCCACCACCACAGCGTGGCCAGGTCAGCCCCAGTGAACGCGAGCGCGCACGGGTGCCCGCCCGTGATGAGCAGCAGCGGGCGGTCGGGGGTCGGGATCGGCCTCGCAGCCGCGAGAAAGGACCGCATGAAGGCGACCCAGGAGGCGATGTCTTCCGCCTTGCCCGCCAGCGGGAAGGCCAGCCGCCTGCCCAGCATCTTGGAATGCCGGGCCAGCATGGATACTGCGTCCGCGCCGGGTGGCACGTCATCGATGCTCATCTGCTCCGCCACGACGGACGCGACCGGCCGATCCTCGGCCGCACTCGTGTCGAGCAGGTCAAAGTGGACGTCGATGGCCCGGCGCAGCCCGCGGTGGAAGTCGGCGTCGCCGGCCAGCGGCGCCGGCAGCCCCAGCACCACGGAGGTGCCCCGGTCCAGTTGAGCCCGGGCGGCGTCCGCGAGCCGGGCCGGACCGGGCAGCCTCCAGACGTCTCCCATCACGGGGTCTTCTGCAGCAGTTGGGCGATGAGCGGGTTGAGGCGGTAAGATTCCGGCTTCGAGCCGTTGCCCAGGACCCCGAGATCCATGAGCCGCTCAACGACGAGGTTCACCTCCGCTGGGGGAAGCGCGGCGACGAGGGTCGCCAGCTCGTCGAACGTGATCTCGTCCGAGTAGTCCACCAGGGCGGCGATGACCTCCTCGCTGGCGATGTCACCGGGAATGCCGACCGAGCCCAGGAAGGCGGCCGCGCTCTCATCGCTGGCGAGCAGGCTCAGCGCCTCCTGGCGGGCCCCCGCCTGGGCGTGACCGCTCCGCGCGGCCTGGGCGGCCTTCTCGACCAGCATCGGCCAGCCGCCCGTCTCCTCCAGCAGGAGCCGCCGGTCGTCGGCGGTACTCAGGGGGTACTGGCACTCCGGTGCCCACGCGCGCAGCGTGTCCTGCGCCCATGGCGTCAGGTGCAGGCGCCGGAACTGGATGCCGGGCAGGTCATGCGCCCACAGCGAGCCGGCTGACGGCGGGGCCAGGCACGAGGCCGTGCGCCGGTCATTGCCGGAGGCGAACGCGTGCAAGCGTCGTACGGCCGAGCGCTGCTCGGCTTCGGTGCTGCCGGCCAGGTCGAGGACCAGGTGGTGGCGCCCGCTCCGGGCCCGGGACAGGCTAGTGATCGCGGCGTGCAGGGAGCCACAGGTAACGGGATGCACGGTGATGTCCTCGGGGGCGGCCGTTCGCAGGGCCTCCTCGACCCGGTCGAGGCCGAGGGCCACGGTGCCGACGATGACGTGCAGCTGGCGACGGCCCTCCAGCGTCTGCTGGACCTGCTGCTCGGTCAGCGGGCTGCGCCGGTCCGGGTCCGCGCCAATGTGGCGCCGGAAGACCGCCGGGTCGAACAGGGACGAGACCTCCAGGACATCCTCGGACTCCTGCAGCCGCCGGTCGATCTCCGAGGGCGAGCCCAGGAGCCGGATGACGTTCGGGCTGCGGATGCCGTACTCGTCGCTGGTGGTGCGCACGAGGACCCCCAAGCCCACCATCTCGTCGAGGTAGGCGGTGAAGTCATCGAGGTTGAGGACCGTGAACCCCGTGGGCCAGAACACTTTGCAGTTGTCGTAGAGGGTGCCAACCTCGAACGCCTGGCGGTGGGTGCTGTTGGTCAGGAAGGCCGTGGTGTAGGCGATGACCCGGTACCGGTTGTCCAGGTTGATGGTGAGCTCGAAGCGGCTGGCGATCCAGTCGCGCACTTCCCGGTCGCCGTACACCTCCTCGATGTCCCGGTCCCGGATAATGGTCGGCGGCGAATCCTGGGCGAGCTTGCGGTCGTGCATGCGGCGCACCAGCGCATTGCAGAACGCCTGGATCAAGCTGGCCTGGTAATTCGTGTAGGCCAGCAGCCGCCAGACGACGTCCGGCCGCTCCACCTGGTACCCGATGGTCGCGAGCGGTTCGACGACCAGCTTGTACGCCTCGCCGGGCGGCAGCGGGCCGATGAGGATCTCCGCCCCCACGTGCGCCATCGGGCCGTTGCTGACGCTGTGGAATCGCTGTACCTGGTGCAGTCCGGCGAAGACCGGCTTGAACCGCCTGTTGCTGCCGTCCATGAGGTTCTTGAGCCGGTAGACGTTGACGAAGCGGCTGTCGCCCGCCTGCCCGGGGCGAGCGCGGGCGTCGGTCTCAAGGAACGCGTCGGCCTCATCGAGGAGCAGCAGGAACCGGCGTCCGGCGTCCTCGTTCAGCCAGTCCCGGATGTGGTTCACGACGACATCGGGCGGCGCCTTCTCGCTGACCTTGCGGTCGGTGATGATCCCCGCCTCCCGTAGCCTCGGGACGAGGAGCGTCCAGAGGTCGTCCGACACCCGGCGCTCCCCGATGCCCTCGGCCTTCAGGTCGATGTAGATCGACCGCCAGGTGGCGCCGGTCCCGGCGAACTCGCGCATCGCGGTTTTGAGCAGGCTCGACTTGCCAAGCTGGCGGCCGCCGTAGACGAAGAGGGGGCCGTTCGCATCTTGCACGTCGTGCAGCTCGCGCCGCCGCCCGTAGAAGACCTCGCGGGGCACGTCGCCCAGCACGAACGGGGTGTACGGGTTGATCGCGGTGAACGGGAGCGTGAGGCCCATCGTGGTCTGCAGCCGCGCCCCGGTCCGGGTGACGAGGAACGCCATCACCGCGTGGTCAATGACCACGGCCGAGGTGTCGTTGGCGCGCGAGCGCTCGGCCAGCGTCCGGCGGTCGCGCTGGGAGAGCGTGTCGAAGTACAGCACGAGGATCGGCGCCTGCCGCGGCAGCTCCTCGACCATTTCCTGGATCTGCTCGGGAGTCCGCTTATCCCAGCACAGCAGCAACTGGTAGTGGCCCTCAGCCGAGGAGCCGTAGGCGGGGACGAGCGCCCGCCCGACTAGCTCCGCCTCGATCCTCGTGGTCCACTGGCCCGCCCGGTTCGGGCGGTGCGGGAACGGGCCGCGCACCTCGAAGCCGAGCAGGTACAGGACGTCCTTGAGCCACCGCTCCCAGGGACCCCCGCGCATCTCCCTGGTCAGGAGCAGCCAGCCCTCCGCTCCCCGCCGGACCGCCGGGGTCGCCTCCGACGGCAGGACCGGCAGTCCCGCGATCTCGCCCGCCTGATCCGCCGCGTCGGCGAGCCAGCCGGCGCCGGCGCCGTCCGCCTGGCTGGCAAGGACAGTGACCTCGCGTACGAAGTCCGGCCAGAACTCGGCGAACGTGGGGTCCGTCGGCGTCTCTAGCGGCAGCTCGGCGGAACCCGCCCGCAGTTGCGCCAGGAACTCCTGGGCGGTGACGAGGTCGCCGCCGTCCAGCTGGCGGGTGATCCGCTCCCGTACCTCGGCCGGGCACTCAAGCTCGTGAAGCTGGCTGCGCGCCTCGTCGATGAAGCGGGCGCGGGCGGCCTCGACCCGCGCGATGATGTCGTCCAGACTCCTTCGGGCGACCGGGAAGCCCTCGACATCCGGACTCCGGTACCGAGCCAGCACCACGCCCAGCTCCGCGCTCTCGCTGTCGCTCAGCAAGGCCGCGAACAGCGCGAGCTCGATCTCCCGCCCGGCCTGGTCAGCGAGCCGCCGCAACCGCTCCCGGCTGACTTTCACGTCATCGGGCTGCCGGGCGGCGAGCCGCTCGGCCACATCGCCTTGCCCGCTCGCGCGCAGCGCGTCAATGAGCCGCTCGACGCCGGCGAAGTCGTCCCGCGCGGCGAAGCCCGCGTACGCTTCCGCGGTAGTGCGAGACGTGACGGCGGCCAGCACTTCAGTGGTCACTGACTCTGGCTCCACGGTGCCGTCTGACTGCCGGGACACCTCGAAGGCGCGGGAGAGGTCAACGTCGAGGGGAGACGCGTGGCCCGCCAGCGCCCGTCCCGGGCGCGACAGGCTGTCGCGTGCCCAGGCCCGCACCTGGGCGACGGCGTGGCTGCCGGCCCCGGCCGGCTCCGGCCCGCCATCGGCCTCGCGCGCCATGGAGCGCAGCGCGGCCACCGCGGAGCTAACCGTCGGCTGGTCCGACGCGAGGAACCGGTGCCGGCTGTCCAGCGTGCGGGCCGCCTCCACGTAGGCGCGCAACGCCCCGAGCACATCGTCCACATGCGAGCGGACCTGGTCGCGGGCGCCGCTGATGATCTTGCCCTTGCGGCTGGAGGCCGGGTTCAGCCGCTGGTCGGTGTCATCGATTAGCCGGTCGACGGCCTTGAGGTCACGCAACTGGGCGAGCAGGGCCTCAGCGGCGGCGACGTCCTCGGGCGCCGCCAGCACCACGCAGATGGCGCGGCCGACCGGCTCCTTGTCGTTCATCACGCGGCGGAGCACGTCGCTGGCTCGCGGGTACTTGGTCCGCGCGCCGCGGGCCGCCTCCAGGACCGCCTGCAGCCGCGCCAGCGCGGCGTCCCGCTGGTCAATGAACTCGTCAACGCCCTGCGCGGCGACATCGTCGGCCCGGCTGAGGTCGAAGCCAAACGACCCGGCCTCCAAGACCGCCTTGAGGAAGTCACGGTCGGCGTCCCCGGTCAGCGCCTCAATCGAGTCATACAAGATGGTCGCGCACGGCGAGAATGGCATCCGGAGCAGCGCCCGGGCGCTGCCCGCCGCGAGCACCTTCAGGTAGTCCGCGTTCCGCGCGACCGAGGCAACGCTGAAGTCGCCCAGCAACTCCCGGATGCGAACAGAGGGGTCATCGCCGTCAACCGCGACCGACTCCGACAGGGCGAGTACCTCGAACGCCGCCCGAACCGGGCCGGGTAGCCGCAGGGCCACGGTGTACCAGTACGCCAGCCCGGTACGCCCTGCGCGGATGGCCGCCTCGATCCGGGGGTCCGCCGCCAGGTCCAGCTCACCGCCTCCGGTCGGCGGAGCCTCGGCGGGAGAGGGCGCCGGCTGGAGCCCGGTGGCCGTCGCGTTTCCGTCCAGGACCGCCTGCATGCTCACCGGCGGCTCAGCCAGCTCGCGGGCAGCCGCTGGCAAATCAGCGGCCGATCGGTCCGTGAGCTCAGGGACGCTGGCGGTGGCGTTCCCGCTGCCCGGGTCCTCGCCCGGCTCGTCTTCGTCGTAGCGCTCCTGATCGGGCTCTGGCTGCGGCCCCGGTCCCGGTGCCGACTGGTCCAGCATCGGTTCCAGCTCCAGCTCCGGCTCCGGCTCCGGCTCCGGCTCCGGCTGGTCCGGCTCCGGCTCGACTACAGGCCCGGCTCGCTCCGCTGCCAGCGCCCCCACCGCCACCAGGAACGCGGGCATCCCGAACTGGGCGCACACCAGGTCCGCGTCCCCCGGGTCGACGCTCGCGACCGCGTCCGAGCTCATCACCCGGTAGAGCGCGCGGAAGAGGTCCTTCTCCGTGTCGTCCATCGACGCCGGCGCCAGCCCGCCCGCGGCTTCAACGGGTCCTTCCAGGGCCATCAGGGCACCGCGGGCTGGGAGCGCGGTGATCTCTTCCAGAATCCCAGCCAGGGCGGCGTCCTGCGATCTGGCCGTCAGGTCGCGCAGCGCGGACGCGATCTCGTCGCCTAGTCGTCCAAGGCTGGCGTCCGACGGATCCAGGCCGAGCAGGGCCGCTGCCTCAGCCACCTTTCCCTGCCAGGAGCTGAGGTCGCGGAAGTCGTCATCGGCTAGGGGCAGTCCCTGCTCAACCTGCGACTTCATTCGGGTCAGCGCGTTAACCAAGCTGTCTTGGCCACCACGCAGATCCGTAAGCAGGCGCTCCGCGACAATCACCTGGCTGGCGGCATCGTTGGCCGTCACGTTGTCATGCTCGCGCAATGGCGGCATTGCCACACTGTCCTCATCCTCGTCCTCGTCAGGACTCTCGTTGACTTCTCCATCGAGCAGGCATTGCCGCCCGGCGGCCAGGAAGGCTCCGATAGCCTGGATCTTTGGCGGCGTGAGGTGCTGCAGCCGCACCAGAAAGAGGGGACTCGGCCTGCCCGTCGCGTCGAAGATCGGCTGGGGGCCGTGGATGTTGCAAGCGTGTAGCAGCAGGTCATCAAGCCCAGGGAGATTCTCCCGAACTGCTGCCCACTCCTCGGCCGTCATCCTCAGCAGCGAGGAGCGAGCGCTGCCGTGCCGGTTCATCATGCGAGTTCTCCCTCCCCGGACTCACAGGAACTTGGCGGCAGATTACCCCCAAGACCACCGTAACGTGAGCATTTTCAGGACAGGAGCAACAATTCGCAATTTAGGAACATTATCACTCTATGCAGATAGCGCTAATTCCCAGGTCCCGGGACGCACCCGACAGTCGAACCCATCTAGAACTTCCAGCACAAGAATCCAGGCAAACCACTCCTGTTACCCAGGTAACAAATTGCGCGAAATGGGCAAAATTACTGCTTCTCGCGTCACCACGATGGGGCACTGCGTTGAATAACTGAGGAGTACGTGACCTCGGCCGGGCGGCAGCAACACCGCGTAAATCGGGTTGCACGCGGCGGCACTGGCGGCCGATAGTCGGGGCATGCTGATTCGCCGTGAGGATGCCGCTGACGTTGCTGCTATCCGGGCCGTCATAGCCGCGGCCTTTGCCGGGTCCGGGCGGCCGGGAGCCGTGACCGCGGCCGACGGGACGCCGGCGGAGGCCGGGCTGGTGGGTGAGCTGCGGGCCAGTGCGGCCTGGCGGCCGGAGTTGTCGCTGGTCGCGGCGGGGGCGGACGGGGCCGTGATCGGGCACGTCGTGTGCAGCCAGGCGCGCCTGGGCGAGGCGGCGGTGCTGGGGCTGGGGCCGCTCAGCGTCGACCCCGCGCACCAGGGGCGCGGGGTTGGCAGCGCCCTCGTGCATGCGGTGCTCGGGGCGGCCGACGCGCTCGGGGAGCCGCTGGTCGTGCTGCTCGGGGACCCGGGGTACTACGCGCGGTTCGGGTTCGCCGCCGCCCGGACGCGGGCGATCGCGCCGCCGGTGGCTGAGTGGGAGCCGTACTTCCAGGTGCGGACGCTGGCCGCCTACCAGCCGTCCCTCACGGGGACGTTCCGCTACGCCGAGCCCTTCGACCGGGCCTGACCGGCAACTGACCAGGGTCGTCGCGACGCTCCGCATCGCCGCGACGACCCCTGTCAGCGGTACTGAGCCTAGTGTCGCCCATATCGATGCCCATCGTTCCTAACGGGGTTCTTACGGCGCTTTTGCTCCATCGTCGCGAGCCGCGACGGCGGTACTGAGTATCGTCGCGAAGGCGGTCCAGGCCACCTCGGGGACCGCGAGAGCGGCCGCGCCCTCGTCTACGCGCCGGGCGACAAGGGCGTAGCGGGTCATCACGGCCCACAACAGCGCCGCCTCGCCGGTAGCGGCCCACAGCTTACGGCGGCCGAAGGCCAGCGGCACGTATCCGCCGCGGACGACGACGGCCAAGGCCCACCAGGTGAGAGCGGACCCCCGGGACGACGTGGCGGCCGGGGACTCCCGGGCTCGCCAGACCCGCCAGGCGGACGTTGCCGTGGTCAGGTTCAGCGCCGACCAGACGAGGGGGAACACGACGCCCGGCGGGGCGAACGACGGGCGCTCGAACTGGGCGTACCCGGACCTGGTGGCCTGCCCGGCCAGCCGCTGCGCGGACCAGGCTGACAGCCCCTGGGCCGCCCCGTAAACGGCGACGGCGCCAGCCCACGCCGCGACGGGCCGCAGGCGGGATCGATACGGGATTCGGCGGGAGCGGCCAGTGGCGCCTGTCATGACCACCCCTTGCCCCCGTTTCCCGCGATCACCCGCCGGATGCACGGGGCAATCACGGCCGGCCAGGGAAAAGGGACGGCCCGGCTGATCAGAGGCTGCCGGAGTAAATGAGCCAGCCGGTGCCGGGGTTGAATGCCTGCAGCCCCGCCGTCTGCCCGGACGACAAGGTGGCCGGGTGCTCGCTGGTGATCGTGAACGACGTGGCGCCCGTCTGGGTATTGGCGAACGCCTGCTGAACCGTGTCCGCGAGGGCGTCGCAGGAGGCCTGGCTCGCGTTCGCCTGCGGGACCGCGAGGGTGCCATCGCGGCCTGACTGGCTGTCCGCGCCGTAGAACAGGCAGTAGTTCCCTGAGCTGGGCCCGTCGCCGGAGGCGATCGAGAAGATCACGATGACGGCGAGAGCCACCGCGACCAGGGCGCCGACGGCCACCCCGCCGCGCGTCCACGGCCCGCGGCGGCGGGCGGCCGGAGCCTCGCCGCCGCCCGGAGTCAAGCTATTCACAAAGCGGTAAGGTAACAGGGAAATACCCTATTTAGCAAAGCAGCAGCAGTTTATCACAACATTATTCTAATGATCCCGTGGAAAATCATTGTATTTTTCCGCGATTCCCGTCCCGACTGGGACGGCATACTGTCGGCATGGCATTCGATCCGGAAGCGGCCGCCCGGGCGCTGGCTGAGTCGCTGCGCCCGCTGGGCACGCCCGAGCGGGCCGCGCAGGAGCAGCGCTACCTCAAGAGCGACCTGGAGTTCCTCGGCGTCACCCTGCCGGACCTGCGGCGCGCGGTGCGGGCAGCGGCCAAGGGATACCCCGGGCTCGGCCGGGCGGAGGCGATCGCGTGGGCCGGGGCGCTGTGGCGCGAGCCCGTGCACGAGCGCCGGGCCGCCGCCGTGGAGGTACTGCGGCTCGTGACCGGGGACCTCGCCCCGGGCGACCTTGAGCTCCTGGAGCGGCTGATCCGCGATTCGGGGACGTGGGCGCTGGTCGACCCGCTGGCGGGGGACATCGCCGGCGCCGTTGCCCTGCGCGACCCGGCGGCGTGGCCGCGAGCGGACGGATGGGCGGGCGACCCGGACTTCTGGGTCCGCCGGTCGGCGCTGCTGACGCTGCTGGCGGGGATCCGCGCGGGGCGGCCGGACTTCGAGCGGTTCGAGCGGTACGCGGTCCCGATGCTGGGCGAGCGGGAGTTCTTCATCCGCAAGGCGATCGGCTGGGTGCTGCGGGAGGCATCCAAGCGCGACCCCGCCTGGGTCGCCGCCTGGACCGCGAGCAGGGTCGCGGAGATGTCGGGGGTCACGTTCCGCGAGGCGGTCCGCCGCCTCCCGCTGGAAGAGGCCACCCGGCTCGCGGCCCTGCGCGGCTAGGCCGTGTCCTGCCGATCATGACAGCCAGGTGATGGTGGCGAGGCTGGCGCGGTCGATGCTGGCAGGCGCCGGCCTCCCGGCAAGGATCTTGGAAGATTTCCCCCGCCAGGGCGGGAAAATCTTCCGGAACCCGGAAATTATGCATGACCGTTCACGACCATGCGCTAGAGTGGAACTGCATCCGGCCAGGGGCATGGGCTCCTGGCTCTCCCTGCAGGCGGCCCCCGCGTGGCGGGGGCCGCCATCCACGGCCGCACCAAGCGGCCCGGAAATCCGGTGGCGCCGGCGAACGGGGCGTGGTCCGATGGTGGCCATGACGACGGTTCCCGCCACAACCCTGGAGACAGCGCTTCCCCTGCTGGGCCTGCGGATCATCGCCGGGCCAGTGGAACTGCGAGGCGTGACCGATGACCTGATCGGGCCGCTGGCCGACCTGGCCATCGAGGGGATCCACGACCCCGGTTCCATGCCGTTTTACTTCCCGTGGTCGAACACACCGCCCGATCAGATGCCCCGGATCATGGGCACCTACCACTGGACGCGGCGGGCCGAGTTCTCCCCGCAGAAGTGGGGCGCCGACCTGGCGGTCTTCTGGGAAGGTGAAGTTGCCGGGTGCCAGGGCCTCGCGACGACCGACTACCTGGTGACGCGCACGGGCGAGACCGGCTCCTGGCTCGGGCGCCGGTTCCAGGGACGCGGCATCGGAACGGCCATGCGCCAGGTGATCTGCGCGTTCGCCTTTGACCAGCTCGACGCGCGGTACGTTACCTCAGGCGCCTTCACCGACAACCCGGCCTCCCTCGCGGTGAGCAAGAAGGCTGGCTACGTAGGCAACGGCCGGCGGCAGTTCGCCCGGATGGGCTCGGTGGCGACCATTCAGGACCTCATCCTCACCCCAGGCGGCCTTGTCCGCTACGCCCACCCCCTGGCAGTCAGCGGCCTCGCCGCATTCCGGCGGTCGATCGGCCTCGACGCCTGACCTGGCGCCACCCCGGGCCGCGGGCCGGGTGGTGGCGACGAGGGGAAAGAGCCAGTGAACGGCGGGGGGCCCGGGAACGTCTAATAGGAAACCGCACGCTCCCGCCCGCTCCGAACTGGATCACCGCGATGAGCAACGAGAAGAAGTTCCGGTTAATATTCGCCACCCCGGCTCCCGCCGCCGAGGCCTTCAGCGCGGCCCGCGCGGCGCTGCTCGACTGGTGCCGCGACCAGCCCCATGACCTGGCCGCGCTCGCGCACACGGCCGCGAGCCTCGCCGACGGGGGCCAGGCAGGGCAGTGGCGGCTGCGGGACGGCCCGCGCCACGCGCTGAGCCTGACCGTGCACGCCCCGGCCGATGCCGCATCGGCCTGGTTCTGGCTGGAGGCGTCCTCGCGGGAGGTCCTCCCCCTCGCCCGGGCGCTGCTGGTCGCGGTGCCCGCCCGCGACTCGCTCGCGGTCCTCGCCCCCGGGCCCATCCCGGTCACGAGCGAGGTGGACGCGCTCATCGACGTGCTGTGCGACCCCGGCCGGCGGCTGCCGGTCATGGTTGCCAGCCCCCACCAGGTGATCGACGCCGGGCAATGGACGGCGACGATCACGCGCGTCACGCGCGACACCGCGGGCCTGGCCAGCACTTACATCCTCGACGAGGCAGGGGCGGCGGCGTTCAACGCCGCGCTCGGCGAGTCCCACGGCGTGTGGGGCGGGGCGCTGCGCACCTACCTGCCGGAGGTGGACCCGGCCGTGCCCGATGACGGGCTGCGGCACCGGGTGATGCTGGCCTCCCGCATCGCGGGCGACCCCCAGCGGGTAGGCGCGATCCTGGCCGACCTGCCGCGCCGGCTCGGCCTGGACGCCCCGGTCCCGCTGGCGCTGGCCGGAGTGAACCGGCTGCTGCTCGCGCAGTCACGCGCGGCGGCCTGCGGCCCGGCTGAAGGCGACCACGGTGAATTCACCACCGGCGACGGCGAGCCGGCGGGCGGCGATCCCGGCCGGCAGGCCAAGCGGATCGAGCGGCTGCGCCGGGAGCGCGATGAGGCCCTGGGCCTGGCCGAGGAACAGGAGGACCGGGCCAACGCCCTGTACGCCGAGCGGCAGGACCTGCTGGACCAGCTCGCCGAGCGCGAGCAGCAGGTGCTGCAGCTGGAGAGCGCCGTCCGCGCGCTCCGCCAGCAGCTCATCGAGTCCGGGGTCGCCACCGGGCCGGTCTACGGCCTGCAAGCGCCGCCCGGCACCCCGCCGGGCGAGTTCGCCGAGCTCCTGGACTGGATCGAGCGCCACCTGCCGCGGGTGGAGTACACCGGCGACATCGACCAGCCGCTCGGCCTGGACTCCAGCCCGGAGTCCTCGACCTGGGTCCGCAGCTCCTGGGAGGCCCTGCGGGCGCTGCAGGCCTACGCCGCGGTCAAGGCCGAGCGGGGCTTCCCGGGCGACTTCCGCGCGTGGTGCATGAACCCCCCGTCACCGCAGGAGTGCATCATCTCGCCCAACAAGGTGAAGATGGACGAGTCCGAGACCGTCCACAGCAGGCCCAAGTGGCGGCAGGAGCGGGTCTTCCGGGTCCCGCCAGCCGTCGCCTCCGACGGCCGCCTGTTCATGGGGGCGCACATCACGATCGGCGCCAGCGCCAACGGCCGGATCAACCCACGGCTGTACTTCCATGACGGAGTGCTCAAGACCGGACGGATCTACGTCGGCTACATCGGGCGGCACCTGACTAACACCTTGTCATAGGGCTAGAATAATTTTTGCGTAATGCCTCGGGCGCCCGGGAGACAGTAGGAGTATTGGACTCCGTTTGACTGTGTAGATGATGATGCGCTCGATGCGGGGAAGTCGGAGGGAAACCGTGAGCACGCCATACGGCACGCCAGGCTCGTACGAGCCTGGCTATCAATCAGATCCCAACCAGCCTGGTGCCGGTGGCGCCGCGTACCAGCCAACCATGTACACTCCCGCCCCCCAGTTCGGCCAGGACGCGCAGGGGCAGGGTGGCGGCCAGCCGCAGTACGGCGCGCCGTCGTACGGCCAGCAGCCGCAGGCGCCGCAGTACGGGCAGCAGCCGCAGGCGCCGCAGTACGGGCAGCAGCCGCAGGGCCAGTACGGCCAGCAGCCGCAGGCACCCCAGTATGGCCAGCAGCCGCAGGGGGGCTACGGCCAGCAGCCTGGCCAGTATGGCCAGATGCCCCAGTACCCGCAGCAGGGCGGCCAGTATGGCCAGCCCGGCTACGACCCCAACGCGGGCGGCTACGGGCAGCCTTACGGCGCCCAGCAGGGCGCCTACGGCGCCATGCCGCAGGGCATGGGCGGCAGCCCGTTCGCCCCCGGCACCTACCTCGCGGGCGGCCCGGTGTCGTTCCAGCAGTCCATCCAGGAGGGCCTGAAGAACGCGTTCCAGTACCAGGGCCGGGCCTCGCTGTCCGCGTACTGGTGGTGGGCGCTCGCCGCGGGCATCCTCGACGTCCTGTTCTGGGTGCTGTTGCTCGCGACCGGCAGCGGCGCGCTCCTGGCGATCTTCTGGCTCATCGCGATCGCGGTCGCGGTGCCGAGCCTCTCCCTGGGCGTGCGCCGCATGCACGACCAGAACAAGTCCGGCCACTATCTGTGGCTGGGCCTGATCCCGTTCGTCGGCGGCATCATCTTGCTGGTGCTCTTCTGCCAGCGGGGGACCCCGGGCCCCAACCAGTTCGGCTGATCAGGACTGCACCGCTTACAGCGCGCGACGGCCGGCCCGGGTAAACCGGGCCGGCCGCTCGCGTTCCTGGCCGGGCTGGCCAGGGCCGCCGTGATCAGGCCGGAGTGGCGGCGGTGCGCCAGCCCGGGTGGTAGGTCTCGCGGGCCGGCGCGACGTGAAAGAGGATGCCGTCGCCGATGACGCCGCCCTCGGGAGAGGTCGGCACGAACTGCTTGGCCACGTTGACCGGGAAGTTCGCGACGCTGTTGATGCCGGTGTCCGATAGCAGCTTCAGCGCGTCGGGACCGGAGATGAAGAGGTTGATCATGTGGTGGGTCTGGTCGAACAGCACCGCCGCCTTGGCCCGCGCGATCTGCTCGCGCCGCCAGTTGGTGAACTCCGCGGGCACGACCGGGTAAATGTACGCGCCGAGCCGTGAGTTACGGAGGCGGTCGACCGCGGCCGGAGTTGTCGAGGAGTTCCTGCAGGTTCTTGGCGCTCATGAGCCCTCCTCGCTGGCGCTCGTCGCTGGCGCTCGTCGGCCGCATTCGCGGGCACACTGTGCTTACTGATTCGTTCGCAAGCTCACTCATGAGATCCCGTCCTCGTGCTGGCCCGGCGTGACCTGACGCTGGAAGTGCGGCCGGAGCCGCCTGCACCGCGAGGGTAACGCCGGGGCCCCCGGGCCGGATATGGCCGCGCGCCCCATCCCTCTCCGCACTTTTTGCCGTGTAGCCACAAACAATAAGCCGAGTTATGGGGGCCATTATTTTCAGAAATAACGCAGCCGCTTATTGTCTCAGTCAAGGGAACACGCGGGCGCCCCTGGCGCCTAGCCGACTACCCGGTCAGCCTGGGCGCGGCTGTGCTTGACGAGCTCGCCGTTGGGGCGGTCGCTGCGGGCGACCCAGTCGCGGGCCGCCTGCTCGTCGCGGCCGCCGGCCAGCTGCCGCTCCACCAGCCGCGCTTCCCGCACCGGGTCGGGGGCGTCGATGTACCAGACCTGGTCCAGGTGGGCGCGGGCCGCCCGCCAGGGCGCGGTGTCCACCGCCAGGTAGTTGCCCTCGGTGACCACGAGCCGGGCGGCAGCGGGGATGAGGTGCCGGGCCGCGACTGGCTCGTGCAGGGCCCGGTCGTAGTCGGGAGCGTAGACGTCCCGGCCGTCGTCGGCGGCGACCCGCGCGAGCAGGGCGGCGTAGCCATCGGCGTCGAACGTCTCCGGTGCCCCCTTGCGGCCGAGCAGGGCGAGCCGCGACAGCTGCCGGTTGGACAGGTGGAAGCCGTCCATCGGCAGGTAGGCGGCCCAGTCCGGCCCCTCCGCCTGCTGGGCAAGGGCCACGATGGCGACGGCCAGGGTGGACTTGCCCGCCCCGGGCGGCCCGGCCAGCCCGAGGATGACCCGCCGGCCGCCGGCCGCGAGCGCGAGGCGGCGGGCGTCGCCGGCGGCGGCCGCGTCCGGCCCGCTCACCAGTCGGCGGCGGTGGCCAGGGTCACCATGGCGGCGTCCCGCTGCACGGTGATGCTCGCGCAGACGGTCTGCTGGTCCAGCCACCAGCCCTGGATGCGGCACGAGTGCCAGGCACCGGCCGGGCCGGCGACGAGGTGCCACCCGTGCTCGCGCTTCATCTGGTTCGTGACCATGCTGACTGCCTCCGCCCCCAGCGCCTGCTCTCGCTGCGGCGATAGTACGCGCGGCTGCGGCCCGGGGGCGCCATTGGAGGTCAGCGCCACGGTCGCCGTTGGCGCCCGCAGCTCGATCGACCGCGAGCACACCGTCTGCGCGCCGGAGGTGCCGTCGCAGCCGCGGTCCGCGTTCGCGACGACCGCCAGGCCCGATGGCGCGGGCAGCACCGAGGTGGCCGACGGGGTCGAGGCCGGCGCCCCGAAGGCCCACACGCCGCACAGGAAGAACACGATCAGCCCGACCGTCAGCAGCGAGCAGGCCCCGCCCAGGAGCGTCCCCGCGCGCACCCGCACCGGCGCGCGCCGGAACGGCGCCGCCACGGGCAGCGCCTCCTCGGCCGCGATGCCGGCGATGAGGGTCGCCACCGTGGCGAGCGCGAGGATGACGAGGGCCGACTCGGTGGCCCCGGTGAAGAACCACCCCTTGACGGCGGCGATCTCCAGGAACCCGAGGACGAGGAGGGCGATCCCGACGATGGCTCGCCCGCCGCGCGTCCTCGCCACGAGGAGCCAGCACGCCAGGAAGACGGCGGCGAAGGCGACGATCGCGGTGCTCACCTAGTCATGGTGGCCCGCGGATGATCACATCGCAAACCATTCCTGGCGCTCCCGACAGGAGCGGCCAATTTGTGACACCGCCGCCGGGTCGCCCGGCGGCGGCGCCGGGTCGTCGTCGTCGTAAACCGGCCAGGTCAGGCCGCCGCCGCCCTCGCGGGGGGCTGAGCCTGGCGGGCTGAGCCTGGCGGACGGCGCCGTCGTGACGGCCGACGCCGCCCCGCGCGCGGGGAGGACGTCATGCCTCTTCGGCGGGCCCGGCCTCGTCCTTGCGGGGGGCCGCGTCGCGGGGCCAGGCGGCGAACTGCCGCCGCAGCCAGGTCACGTCCTCGCCGCCGAGGCCGGGCAGCAGCGGGGTGAGCCGGCCGTCGCGCATCCGGTCCAGGTGCCGGCCCGCATCAGCGAAGTCGGCTTCCTCCAGGCCAGGGTCGCGCGCCAGGGCCAGGCCGATCAGCTGCGGGATCGTGTACGTCTTGAGCAGCGCGGCGATGTCCACGTAGTCGCGGGCCATCATCCGGCTGGCGAGGGCGACGGTCTTCCAGCCGGCCAGGTCGTCCAGCGCGAGCACCGGGCCGAGGTCCGGCACCGTGACCGGGTCGGCCAGCGTCTCGAAGTAAGCGGCCTGCAGCTGGACCGTGTGCTCGCCGTCCGGGGCGGTGACCTCCCACTCGGCGAGCTCTTCCCCCATGTCCGGCCAGAGCTCCGCCAGCCCGCCCGCCCCGGCGGCGTCGATCCGGGCAGTCCGGTAGCCGGCCGCCTGGAGGGCCACCTCGATCTCCGACGCCGCCGCCGGCACGTTCCCGACCCGGCGCACGAACAAGTCCACGTCCTCGGTGTGCCGGCTGACGACCTTGTGCACCATGAGCGCGTTCCCGCCCGCCAGCGCCACCCCGTACTTGCGCCCCACGGCCTTCAGCGCAATCCGCGCAACATGCCGATGCAACTCCTCAAAGGCCACTAAGCACCTCGATAGTCCGCGAAGCCGGGATCTGAATCGGGGGCCCGGCGGTCGCCCCCGGGGAAGACACAAGCGTAGCTAGGCGACGGCGAAAGTGCCCGCAGGGCGCTGAGCAGGGTTAGCCTCTAGCTGCTGAGCACGGTTCAGCCCCTGATGCGCATCTTCCCAGGCTCGCCGGGCGCGGGGCGCGACGGCGAGGTCGGGCCAGACGCGGATCAGCATCTCGCCGTTCAGGTACTCCGCGAGGTCTGCCTCGGTGCGGGCCGCGTCGAAGACAACCTCGTACATTTCCAGCAGCCGGCCGGGGTCGCTAAGATCGAACACGCGCTCGGCTCCGGACCAGAACAGCCGCTGCGGCAGCTCCACCAGCCCGGCCACCGGGCCGCGCAGGCGGTCCAGGGACGCGGCCACGACCACCGGGCGAAGGGCATGCGAACGGCGCGGCCCGGCGGACCGGGGTGCCTGCGCCAGCGCTTCTGCCCACGTCATACAACACACTGTACGACTGCCTCGCCCGCGTGTCACGTCCTTCGAATGAAATTCTGGTTTCGCCACTGGGCGACAGCCTAGCTGGCGCGCGAGCCCCGTCCCGGTACCCTGACGGGGCGGCTAGCCAGCCGCAGGCCACCCGACCCGGGAGAACCCGCATGGAACTGCTGCACTCGGGCAAGATCCGCGAAGTCTACGCCGACGGCAGCGACATCCTGCTGGTCGCCTCCGACCGGGTCAGCGTCTACGACGTGGTGCTGCCCACGCCGATCCCGGGCAAGGGGAAGATCCTCACCCAGCTGTCCCTGTGGTGGTTCCGGCAGCTCGCCGGCATCGTGCCCAACCACGTCGTCTCCGGCACCGACGTGCCCGGCGAGTGGGCGGGCCGGGCGATCCGCTGCCAGAAGCTCACGATGCTCCCGGTCGAGTGCATCGCCCGCGGCTACCTGGCCGGGCTTGGCCTCCAGTCCTACAAGGACAGCGGGACGATCAGCGGCGTCGCGATCCCGCCGGGGCTGACCGAGGGCTCCCGGCTGCCGGAGCCGGTGTTCACCCCGACGACCAAGGCGACCGCGGGCCACGACGAGTTCATGACGTTCGAGGACGTGGCGGCCGAGATCGGCCCCGGCACCGCCGCCGAGCTCAAGCGGCTCACGCTGGAGGTCTACCGGCGCGGCGCCGAGGTCGCGGCCGAGCGCGGGATCATCATCGCCGACACCAAGCTGGAGTTCGGCCTCGACTCCAGCGGCACCCTGACGCTGGCGGACGAGGTGCTCACCCCGGACTCGTCCCGGTTCTGGGCGGCGGCCGAGTGGCAGCCCGGCGGCCCGCAGCGCTACCTGGACAAGCAGTTCGTCCGGGACTGGTCCTCCACCATCACCGGCTGGGACCGGCGCCCGCCCGGCCCGGAGATCCCGGCCGGCATCGCCGACGCGACCCGCGCCCGCTACGTCGAGGTCTACGAGCGGCTGACCGGCACCCCCTGGGCGGACTGAGTCGCTGCCCGCGCCCGGCGGCCGCCGGCCCGCAGCACGCGGGCCACGGTCGGCGGGGACAGCAGGCTCAGCGGCGGGTCGATCATGTTGACGACGCGCAGGAACGCCCGCCCGAGGGCCGGGTCGACGGTGGCGCCGGCCCGCAGCCGGGTCAGGTAGGCGTTGGCGAGCCGGTCAGCCGCCCGCCGAGGGCCCGCTACCTCGGGGAACCGCAGGTCGCCGTTGGCTGATAGCGTCCACGCCTCGCGGACCAGGACGCCCGCCGCCCGGCGGAAGCGCTCGGTCGCGAGGCCCGGCACGGCCAGGGCGGCCCGCAGCGCCAGGGCCTCCAGGGCGGCGATCGTCATGCCCTGCGCGTAGACCGGGTTGAAGCTGCCCAGGGCGTCGCCCAGGACGACGAGGCCGCCCGGGAACCGGTCGAGCCGGTCGTAGTGCCGCCGGACGCTGGCCGGGAACCGCATCTTGACCGGCCCGTCCAGCGGCGCGCTGGCCCGCATCACCGCGGCCAGCTCGGGGCCGGCCAGGCTGCCGGCGTACGCGAGCATGCCCGCCTCGTCGACCGGGGGATCCTCGCCCAGCAGGCCGACGAGGGTCAGCACCCACTGGTCGCCGTCCTGCCGCATCAGCACGCCGCCCCGGTGGGCCGCCGGGTGCGGGAGCACCGCCGACGCGAACAGCCCGTCCAGCTGCCCGTCGTGGTACTGGTAGTGCCGGGTGACGTAGCTGAGGCCGACCTCCAGGCGGCTTTCGGCCGGCTGCGGATAGCCCGCCTCCGCGAGCCAGGCGGGCAGCCGCGACCCTCGCCCGGCCGCCTCCACCACCAGGTCGGCCGCGACCACCCCGGTGTGCTGGCCGCGCCCGGGCCGGACCCGGACGCCGGTCACCCGCCCGCCCTCGGCCACCAGGCCGTCGACCGCGCACGTGTCGATGATCGAGACGCTGGGGAGCTTCTCCACCCGGGTCCGGATGAGCCGCTCCAGCGACCGCCGGGTCATCCCGATGCCGAGCAGGCCGGCCGGGGCGCTGCGCAGCAGGCGCCCGTCGAGGTACCAGTGCACGTCGGCCTGGACATCGGCCCCGACGCCGCCGGCCGCGAGCATCTCGTCCCGGAACCCGGGCAGGAGCTCGTCCAGCGCCTGCACGCCCCGCGCGTGCAGGCCGTGCGCCTGGCGGCCCTGCGGCACCCCGGTCCGGGCCGAGGGCCCTTCGGGCAGCGCGTCCTGGTCGTAGACGGTCACCTCGTCGCAGGCCTCATGGAGCGCGCACGCCGCGAGCAGCCCGGCTATCCCGGCGCCGTTGACCACGCCATGTTTCCAGTCCATGACGGCAAGTAGAGCAGGTGGCCATAAGAGCCACCCCGATCCCTTGGTAATCGTAATAAGATTGAAAAATATCGGGCCGACCTGCGCTTATACCTGCACAGGCCGGGCCCAAATGGCGAGAAAAGGTCAGAACGACCCGGTCACGCTGTCGGCGCCGTTCTCGATGTGCCCGATGAACCGCTGCGACCACGTCGGGTCGATGTCGGCGGTCACCGTGATGTCGTACCAGCCGTGGGTGGTGACCAGGTCATCGACCTGGTGCGACCAGCGGCCGTGGGCGTCGCAGCTGATCTTGTCGGCCGGCGCCTTGGTGTAGCTGGTGTAGGCGAGGGTGAACGTGACCGGCTTGCCGGTGCTGTTGCAGAGGTCGAAGAAGATCAGCGGCTTGTCCGTAGACGAGCCGTTGCCCTCGTAGTAGGACGCGGTCACCTGGAGCTCGGCCCCCGCCTTGGTCATGTCGCCGGCGAAGCGGCGCAGGAAGCGGTTCGCGCTGACGACCGTCACGTCGTAGGCCGGCCCGCTGACCTCCTGGGTCACCGTGGTCGTGGCGGCCTTGGCCGACGGGGCGACGGTGTAGGCGCCCGGGAACGCGGCCGGGTAGGCGCCGATCGCCGGGGCCACCGCCAGGGTGTTGTCGTACACCATGAAGTGGCTCGCGCGACGGGCGTGCGCGCTGTAGTTCTGCAGGCCGAGGCTGACCGTGACGCCACCGCCAGCGCTCGCCGCCACGCCCGCCAGGCTGGCGTTCGGCTGGACCGGCAGCGCCTTGGCCGGCTTGGTGCCCGCCTCCTGGGCCGGGCGGGCGTTGCTGTTCGGGACCGGGTGGTAGCTGTGCGCCTCGCCCACCGTCGCAGTGATGAAGGGCAGGGCGGGCAGGCCGTAGACCGGCTTCTTGAAGTTGAACGCAGCCGTAAGGTCGCCGCAGACCGAGCGGCGCCAGGCGGAGATGTTCGGGCAGCGGGCCGGGCGGCCGATCGCCGTCGTCCACCGCTCCAGGAACTGGATGACCGAGGTGTGGTCGCTGACCTCGGAGAAGACGAAGCCGCCGCGGGTCCACGGGGAGATGAGGATCAGCGGCACCCGGTAGCCGAGGCCGACCGGCAGCGGGACCGGGGCGACGGTGGTGTCGAGGACGAACTCGTCCTTCGTGCCCTGCGGCGCGACCGGCGGCGGGACGTGGTCGAACTGGCCGTCGTTCTCGTCGAAGTCGATGATCACCAGGGTCGAGTTGAACAGGTCCTCGTCGGTTGCCAGGGCCTGCAGCACCTTGCCGACGTAGTACGCGCCGTCGGTCGGGGCGCCGTCCGGGTGCTCGGAGTACTGCTGGTTGGTGACCACCCAGGAGACCTGCGGCAGCGTGCCCGCCTGGACGTCGGCCAGGATGGCGCTGGCGAGGTTGTCCCCGTTGAACTGCTCGGGGTCGAGCGGCTCGGGCACCACGGCCAGGCCGTTGTCGTAGTAGACGTTGGTGCCAGGCGCGGGGGCGGTGCCGCCCTGTGACGGGTCGAGGTCGGCGAGCGTCTTGAAGTACTGGGCGCCGTTGTCGCCGTAGTTGTCGCTGCCCTGGTAGATCTTCCAGGTCACGCCCGCGTTCTGCAGCGTCTCGGGGTAGCTCTCCCACGGCAGGAACTGGCCGAGCTCGTCGCCGCCGTTGTTGGCGATGTACGAGCCGTGCTCCTGGTCGGCGTTGACGGTGCCGGACCACAGGTAGGTGCGGTTCGGGCCGGTCGCCGACAGCACCGAGCAGTGGTAGGCGTCGCCGATGGTGTACGCGTCGGCCAGCGCGTAGTGGAACGGGATGTCATCGCGGTCCAGGAAGCCGAGCGTGGCCGGGCCGCCCTTGTAGGCGTACCAGCCGCTGAGGTGACCGCCCCACCAGGCGCCGTGCTGGGTGCCCCAGCTGTGGTCGGTTCCGCCGTAGTTCTGGGCGCCCTGCTCCGGGGTCGGCGGCTGGGCGCCGGCGAACGAGCCGCCCGCCAGCGGCCACGGGTACTGGGTGCCGGCCACGGCCGTGCCGGGCGCGCTGGTCGGCTGCTGGAACACTGAGTAGCCGCCGGGGGTGCTGATGGCCGAGCGGTCCCCGAAGCCGATCACGCCCTTCAGGGAGCCGAAGTAGTGGTCGAAGCTGCGGTTCTCCTGCATCAAGATGACGACGTGCTTGATGTCGCGGATGTCGCCGTGCGGCTTGGCCCCGCTCTTAGCGGCGCTGCCCTTGGCCGCGCTGGCCGGGGTGGCGGCCAGGGCCGACGGGGCGCCGGACAAGGTGGCGGCGGACGCCGCCGCGGCGGCGCCGGTGGCGGCGGCACCGCGCAGGACGTTCCGGCGTGACAGTTCAGGCATGAAAGCTCCAGGTGAGTGCCAGTGAGTACCCAACGCAGGAAGCTACGCCGGCCACATGAGTTCCGCCCCACAGGCAAATAAACGAACGCCGAACCGATCACGAACTCAGCTGTATTCAACAGCCGGAACGCCGGCGTGGCGGCTGGGACTAGCTGGGCGAATGCGCGACAATCGGCTCATGCCGAGGACAGAAGCGGCACTGGATGCCATCCTCAGTTCACTGCTGGAGCAGCGCTCCCCATTGGGTCTGCGCGGCGGCGCCGGCCAGCGCGACGGCGCCGGCCGACCGGTGACCCGGGGCGGCGCCCGGCGCCCCGTGCGCCCGCTGCCGCCACTGGCGGACGGCGCTGCCACCACGGTGCACCGCGTCGCCGTGACCCTGACCGGGTCGCGGCCGTCGGTCTGGCGGCGGCTGGAGGTCCCGAGCGACTTGCCGCTGAGCGTACTGCACGAGGTGCTGCAAACCGCATTCGGCTGGTTCGACTGCCACCCGCACCAGTTCGAGACGCCCTGCGGCGAGTTCGGCGACCCGGCCCAGGACGACTTCTGGACCATCCGGCGCGACGAGTGCACGGCCGCCGTCGCCCAGGTCGCGCCCGCTGCCCGGGACAAGCTCGGCTACCTCTACGACTTCGGCGCCAGCTGGCGGCATGACCTGGCCGTGGAGGCGATCACGGCCGCCACCCCCGGGACCCGCTACCCGCGCTGCACCGCGCTGCGGGGCGCGCCACCGGACGAGGACAGTGGCGGCATAAGGGCCTTCAATTCCCTTTTCCAGCACGGGCCCTCCCCCTCGCCCGCCGACCTCACCGATGCCCTGGCCGGGCTGGCCGGGGTCGTGGTCCCGGCCGCCGCGAAGCCTGGCCGCTGAGCCTGGCTCCGGCTCGGCCGGGCTGGCCGGCCTGGTTACCGGGGCTGGCCTACCTGGGCTGGCCGATGACCTGGATGCGGGAGACCGATTCCTGGTAGCTGCCGGCCGCGTCCCGGGGCAGGGCGGTGAACCAGATCTCGATGTAGCGCCCGCGCAGGGGTCCCGCCGCCGTCAGCGTGACCGTCCCGCCGACGCCGGTGCCGTTGGCCATCGTGGCGAACGTGCCGTGCTCAGGGACCTTCCCGACCAGGACCGACACGTCCGCCTGGCCCGCCGCGAGCTGCAGCGTGACCTTGGTGACGGTCACCGTCTGGCCCATGTCGAGCACGAGCCCGGTGCCGGCCTTGAGCTTCCCGAACTGCGCGGTCCCGTACGTGGCCGTCTGCCATGGGGCAGCGCTGGCACTGCTGATGACGTGCGGGGCGAGGCCCGGGTTATCTCCGTCGCCGGTGCCCTGGGGCCCGAATGCCTCCACGCTGGCTACCGTCAGCGGCCCCGGGCCGACGCTGCTCCCCCGCCCCGGGGATGCGGTGGCGCTCGCGCTCGCCGACGGCTGGCCGGCGGCGTTGCCGACCGACCGGGCCGAGCTCGTCGGGGACGGGCTAGCCGGGTGCGAGCCGCTCCCGCTGCGCATCACGAATACCGCGACCGCGACGATGGCCAGCACGGCCCACAAGCCACCGCCGATCGCGGCGATCAACTTGCCCCGCCCGGCGTACCGCTCGCGCAGCATCTGCATCGCGGCCGTGTCCATCAGGGTTCGCATGGCGTTCGTGTCCATGATGACCCGCATCGCGCCGGTGTCGCGGATGCGCCGCAGCGCCCCGCTGTCGCGCAGCCGCCGCAGCGCCCCGGTGTCGAACCGCCGAGGTGTCTGCGGCTGCGGCCGGGACCCGCCGTAGGCCGCTCCCCGGCGAGGCAGCGGCCGGGCCGGGCCGCTCACGTCAATGACCCGCGCGCCCTCGAACGGAATGTCATCGGCGTCCGCCTTGGCCCCCGCTGACCGGCCGCCCGATGAAGGACCGCCCGCTGGTAGGCCACCTGCTGGTAGGCCACCTGCTGCAAGGCCGCTTGCTGTAAAGCCGCTTCCTGTAAAGCCGCCGGGAGCGTCGCCGTTTCCGCCTACCGCCGTGCGGCTACCGCCAGGCTCGCGATCCTCCCAGTTCCCCCGGCTCTCACCCGGACCGCGCGCCTCACCAAGCCCTCGATCCCCTCGGTCCCGGAAACCACCCTGGTCTTGTGGGCCATCCAGGTCCCTGAAGCCACCCTGCTCCCTGAAACCACCCTGCTCCCTGAAGTCACCTTGCTCCCTGAAGCCACCTTGCTCCCTGAAACCACCTTGCTCCCTGAAACCACTCTGGTCCTGTAGATCACCGTGGTCCTGAAAGCCTCGCTGCTCCCGGGCACCGCTGGCCTCCCGGGCACCGCTGGCCTCCCGGGCGTCCCGGCTGGCTCGCGGGTCGCGTCCTTGCCGGGTCGAACGGTCGTCCCCGAAGCCGGTGATCTCGCCGACGCCCCGGCCGGCACCGATGGCGGGGGCGTCGGCACGGCCATTGCCGCCGTCGGGACCACTGCCGGCACGAGGGTCGCTAACGTCATAAGGACCACTAACGTCACGAGGATCGCTACGGCCACCGGGGTAGCGGTCGCCTCGGGGAGCAGGGCCTTCGTCGGCGCCAGGACTGTCCCCGAAGCCCCAGCCGCCCCCAGAACCCCAGCTGTCGCGATATCGGGCTGCCCGGGATGCCTCGTCCCCAGTAAGCTCCTGGCCCCCGCCAGGGTAACGGCTTCCATCGCTCCCGACGCGCTCCCGAGGCCCACTGCCGCCTCCTGGGCCACGAGCCTGCCCGAAGTCGCTGACGTCCCGGTGACCCCGGCCACCGCTTAGGTCGCGCCCCTCCTCGGGCCAGCGGCCGTCTCCGATCCGGCGCCCTCCCCCGAAGCCGCCGTCGGACTGGGCAGCGCGGTCGCCCCCAGGTTCCCGGTCATCCCTGGCCGCCCGGTCACGCCAGGGCATGCCGCCATCCCCGGAATCTTCGTCATCCCAGGGATCCTTGTCGCGCCGGGAAGCACCGCCATTCCAGGAAGCACCATCGCCCCAGGAAGCACCATCGCCCCAGGAGGGATCATCGTTCCAGGAGGCGCCATCGCCCCGCGAACCCCAGCCGCCCCCAGAAGCACTGTCGTCGGCGAAATCACCGTCGTCCCAGTAGTCGCGGTCGCCGCCGAAGGGCGGCTGGTCACCGAGTGCCTGCCTCCCGCCCGAGCCCAGGTCGCCAAGGGCTTGCTCCCCGAAAGGCCCGGACGAGCCGGGGCGCCGGTTCGGGTTGACGCCGGCGGGCGTGCCACCCCGGGTTACCTCGGCCCAGCGGTGAGCGGCGGTCAGGCTCCGGCCACCGGGCTCCATGTCCCAGGGAGGGCCGCCATCGATCATCCCCTGTCCGGCACGACTTCCGGACGAGAAGCCCTCGTCGCCTCGCCCCGCGTCCCCGAAGCCCTCGTCGTCAAAGGGTCGTTCTGCCCGGCTCTGCTCCTGGCCCTGGCCGCCGAGGTCCCCGTCGTCGAAACCCGGGCCGACGAGACTCCCGTCCTGGAAGCTGGTGTCATCCGCGCCCCAGTGAGCAAACTCCTCCGGCTCCTCAGCATCTGGCCCACCGGGATCCGGCCGGCCGGAGTCCGGGTCACCCGGGGTGGACCTTCGAGCCGGGCGGAACCATCCGCCGGTGCTCGCGTCGCCGCCGTGCTCGCCGAACTTCAAGGCCGTCCTCCCCCTTCGCCCCGCTCGCAGGCGTCCCGCTAAATGCCCTTTCTCCAGTAAAAATGTACCGACAACGGGCACGCGACCAGGGCAGAATCGGGCAGAGGCTACCTAACGATGCCATCATGAGCCGGACTCGTGCAGGCCTGTCGCCGACGCCCGACAAGGGCCGGCCAAATGAGGACGGGCAGCCGGAAACAAGAACCACCGGATCCAGGGACACGGGCGCCCGGCAACCCAACGGGTCGCGACTTGCCTCGCCGCGACGGGACAACTCTCGGTACCAGCTTGAGCGTGCGGCCCCGCAGGGCAGCGAGGCCCGCCATCGCCGGCGCACGAGACCGGACGACCAGCGCGAACCCGGTCAATGCCCGTCCCCGCGGTCGCCGGGGTCTCCCGTGATCACGGACAGCGCCGAGCTGCGAAGCTGGCGGAAGCCGAGGCGGGGCAGGCGGCAGAGGGCTGTCGGCCGGGGTTTCGCCCCCGCTGGGGTTGGCCGCCCGAGTGGCGGCACCCCACCGGCCGGCGCTCATGAGCGCCGGGGCAGGCCCTAGCGGCCGTGGCCGCCGTGGCCGTTGCGCCCGTGGCCGCCCGGACCGCCGTGGCCCCCGTGACCGGAGCCACTGCCATGGGAACCACTGCCATGGGAACCACTGCCGCCGTGATCGCCAGGGTGGCCGCTCGCCTGGCCGCCGGGGCCGTGGCCGTCATGATTCCGGTTGCCGGAGGGGCCGGGGGCGCCGTCGCCGCCGGGGCTCGCCTGACCGGGATGGGTCGTCTGGCTGGTGGTACGGGAGGGCGAGCCGGTCCCGGCGGGCACGGGGACCGGAGCGGAGTGCGGCGGGGCCGGCTCCGAGCCGCGGACGGTGACGCCGTACACGTGCTCCTGGTAGGTGCCCCAGGCATCGCGCGGCAGCTTGGTGAACCAGATCTGAACGTAGCGCCCGGTTACCGGGACGCTCAACTCGGGGGCGACCCAGCCGCCGACATCCTGCGCTAGCGCCACCGGCTTGGCGCCGACCAGGTCGGGCGTCTCCCCGACGCGGATCTCCACGTTGGCGCCCCACATGCCGGGGCTGCCGCCCAGCGCGAGCTCGACCTGCCTGATCGTCACGACCTTGCCCATGTCGAGCAGCAGCCCGGTCCCCTCCTGGAGGTTCCCGAAGTTCGGCGAGGCGTACCAGTGGGTGATCCAGGAGGTGGCCGAGTGCGGGTCCAGGACATAGGGCGCCAGCTTCGGGTGGTCCCCGTCGCCGGACCCGTCCGGGCCGATCGCGACTGCCTTCACCGCCGTCAGGACCTCCACCGGGGCGGGGACGGCGGGCGTGACGGCCGCCTCGCGGGTGGCCCCCTTGGCCGCGTACGACTTGGCGATCGCCACCGTTCCGGACGCGGCGGTCCCGGTCTTCGGCGTCCCCGGCGCCGAAACCGAGGGCGTCGTCATCGCGGCGGCGACGCTACGGGTCACGCCCTCCGGGTGCGCCCCGCCGCCCGGGCCGGCGGCGGCGACGATGCCGCCGCCCCCGAGGGCCGACGCGACGCAGTAGCTGCCCAGCCCGGCGTAGACAAGCAGCAGGCCAGCGGTCCCCCACTTAGTGACCGAGGTGGCCGCCCGGGACTCCGCCGCGAGGCCGTCGCCGGCCAGGTCAGCGTCATCGAACGGACTGCCGTCCAGGTCACTGCCGTCCAGGTCATCCTGGCCACGATGCTGGCCGGCGCCGTCGGGCACCGCCTCCTGCTGGTCCTCGCTGATGCTCAAGGCCCCTCTCCTCCCGCATCGCACGCCCCCGCGCCTTCTCTAGTAAGACGCCCTGCCCTCGCCTCCGATCGTAACGTTTCCATTGCAAGGCGAACTACTTCCGGATCGCACCATTCTGTTACCGCTCGGTACGCGTTAACGCCCCGTACCGTCGCCGGGCTCGCTGAGGGCGCTGCACGCGATGGCCGCCGCCGCGACGACGTTGAGGGAGTCGACGCCGGCCGCGCGGGCACCGGGGCTCATGGGGATGCGCACGGCCTCGTCGGCCTCCTGCAGCCAGCGCGAGGACAGCCCGTCGCCCTCCGTGCCCAGCAACAGCGCCGCCCGCCCCGACCGGACCTGCTCGCGGGCGACGGCCGTCACGATGGGGGTCGCGTCCTCCTGCGGGGTCAGCGCCAGCACGGCGAAGCCCGCCTCCCGCAGGCCGGCCAGGCCGTCGTACCAGTTCGCCATGCGGGCGTAGGGGATCGCGAACACCGCCCCCATGGAGACCTTGACCGATCGCCGGTAGAGGGGGTCGGCGCAGCGGGGCGACAAGATGACCGCGTCGATGCCGAGCGCGGCCGCGCAGCGGAAGATCGCCCCGACGTTCCCGTGATCGACCAGGTCCTCCAGGACCACGACCCGGCGGGCGCGGGCCAGTACCGTGGCGACCGGCGGCAACGCCACCCGCCGGAGCGAGGCCAGGGCGCCCCGGTGCACCCGGTACCCGGTGAGCTGCTCGGCGACCCCGTCGGGGACAACGTAGGCGGGCACCGCCGAGCCGGCCTCCGGCACCGTCCCGACCGTCGGCGTGGTCCCGCCGGGCAGGGCGTCCAGGTCCCTGACCCGGGACTCGCCGACCAGGACCGACCGCATCGGGTAGCCCGCCTGCACGGCCCGGCTGATGACCTTGGTGCCCTCGGCGATGAACAGCCCGTGCTCGGCCTCGATGCTGGTCCGCAGGGAGATGTCAGTCAGCCGGGTGTAGTCGGCCAGCCTCGGGTCATCCGGCCGCGAGATGGCGATGGTCTCTAGCATCCGTCCAGTCTGCCAGCCCGATCGCAAGCCATTCGTTACCTATATCGGCGACCGGCCGCCGCGAAATGGCCGAAGCTATAGGTGCGGTATCCGGGCATATGCGGACAAGTCGCATGTGCGGCATCAATGACCGCTGAATTCGCCGGGGGGCAACGCGTGAACGTGCGAGTCTTGCTGGTCGCGCCCGCGACCCTGGGGCTTACCGCTGGCCTGCTGCTGGCGCGGCCCGAGGCGGACCAGCCGTTCCCGGCGGCCGCGCTCGCCCCGATCGTCACGGCCGGCGCTAGCCTCCCGGCCGGCCACGCCGGCCTCAGCCGCCCGGCGCCCGCGGTCTACCGGCCACTATGGGGACCCGGCTGGACCGGGACACCGCTGGCTGAGCGGGCCGCGCGCACTCCCGCCGGGGCGGTCGCCGCCGGGTAGCAACGGCCCGGCGGTACGGGAGAGTCACATCCTGAGCACAGGCTGCTTTCAGGTTGGCTAGCCGCCGGCCGCCTCGCATCCCGCCGCCGGTCAGGACGGCGCGGTTCCCGGGGTGGCCGGGATCGTGCCGGTGATGGCCGGGGCGCTGGATGACGGCGCCGCCGGGGACGGGGTAGCCGGGGCGCGGGGCGGGGTCACGGCCGACGGCGGGGCGGTGCTCGCCGGGGTGGTGGCAGGCGTGGCGGCCGGGCGGGCGGGCGGCTGCGCGACCCTGATCCGGGGAACCGCCGGCGGGCTGGTGCAGGAGAAGGACAGGCTGATCGACCGGCTCGTCTCGTTCGGGGTGATCACCTCCAGGGTGTCGCTCCCCTGCCACGAGTCCGAGGCCGGGATCAGCTCGTCCACCACCGTCGTGGTCTGGCCCGGGGCGACGTCGATGGTGTCCTGCTCGCTCGCGGAGCCGTCCGAGCGCACCCATTGCACGGTGGCCGACGTGGGAAGCGTCGACGTCACGGTGGCGTCCAGGTCGAACTCGCGGGGCACCTGGCCGCAGATTCCCGTGATCGGGGAGAGCGGGTTGCTGCCGAGGGCCACGATCGACACCACTGGTTGCCGGGGACTGACCACGAGGGTGTAGACCTGCGACTTGGCCTGCGCCGGGGCCTGGCTGTCGGCCACCATCACCGTGACCATGTGGGTGCCCTGCGACCCCTGCGCGGGGGTGCCGGCGATGTCGCCGGCCGCGCTCATGGCCAGCCCGGCCGGCAGGCCGCTCGCGCTCCACGCGTACGGGGCCTCGCCGCCGGTCGCCGACACGCGGGCGCCCGCGTACGGCGTCCCCACGGTGGCGCCGGGCAGGTTCCCGCCGTCGTCGCCGCCGGAGATGGCCAGCGCCGGGAAGGTGCACGACACTGCGACCGGCAGCGACTCGGTGACCGAGAACGGCCCGGAGATGGTCAGCGTCTCGCTGCCGGAGAAGGTGTCTGACGGCGGGGTGAACTGGTCGGTGACCGTCGCGGGCGAGCCGGCCGCCAGCGCGATCGTGCCGGAGCGACCCGCCGTCCCGTCGGGCCGGGTCCACCGGTAAGCGACGCCGCTGGTGGCGTGGTCGGACTGGACCGTCCCGGTGAGGGTGAACGCGGGCGGGGTGACGCCGCAGGCCACGCTGGCGGGCGAGGCCGGCGAGCCGCTGACCGACACCGTCACGTCTGCCTGGGTGCAGGTGAGCGTGAACGAGGCGGCCGGCGAGGCCACCGCCGCCGGGCTGGTGATGACGATCGTGCCCGAGCCGCTGGCCGTGTCCCCGGCCGGGGTGTACGAGGCGGGCGCGACCGCCAGCGTGCCCGCGCGGGTGAAGGCCAGCGTCCGGGGCGCGCTGTTCCCGCTGGGCAGCTTCCAGTAGTAGGTGACCGTTGTCGCCCGGCTGGCGGTGATCGAGCCGCTGAAGGCGAAGGCGGGCGCGGCGGTGCCGCAGGCGATGGCGTCCGTTCCCGGGCTGACGTGCGCGGCGGCCGTCAGGGTGACCGCCGCGTGGCCGGGCGGCGGCGAGGTGCCGGTGACCGGCGGGGTGCCCTGGGTGGTCGTGCAGGACACCGAGTAGCCCGCGGCGGCGGAGGTCTCCGTGACGGGGCTGGTGACCACCAGCATGGCCGATCCGCTGGCGGTGTCGGCCGGGGCGGTGACCGTGAGCGGCTGGACCGCCGCGGTGCCCGCGGCCGGGAAGGTAACCGTCTGCGGCGGCGAGGCCGCCCCGTTGTCCAGCGCCCAGTGGTAAGTGACCGGTCCGGCCTTGGGGCTGGAGACCAGGCCGGTGAACGTGACCGCCGGCGGCGCCGAGCCGCAGGCGACCGACTGGCTGGCGGGCGACGCGAACGCCGACAGGCCGATCCCGGCCGGCGGCATCGTGCACACCAGGCGGTAGGTGGCCTTGTTGGATAGCACCGCGCCCGGGCTCACGAGCTGGATGGCGGCCCACCCGGTGCTGGCGGTCTTGGCCGCCACGCTCCCGCCGGAAACCTGCTGGGTGCCCGGGGCGGCGAAGGTCGCCTGCTGGACCGGCCCGGACTTGCCGGCGGAGTAGACCCACCGGTAGGACACGGTGCCCGGTGCCGTCGCGGTCAGGTTGGCGCTGTAGGTGAACGTCGTGGGGGTGGCGCAGGCCGAGGTCGCGACCGGCGGCGAGGCGGTGACGGCGGCGTCGAATGTCGCCGTGGCCGGCCCGGTCGCCCCGCCCGCCGCGGCCGGGCTGGTCGCGGCCGGCTTGGTGGGCGTGCCGCCGTTGCCCGCCTGGCTGATCGCGACGGTCGTGTTGCCACTGGTGAGCGCCAGGCCGGTCAGCGTCCCGGCCACGACGATGGCCGCGGTCACGGCGGCGGTGGTGATGATCGCCGCCACCTTGTGGGCCGCGAGCCAGCTGCCGACGACGGCCCCGCCCGCCCCGGCGCCGACGGCGCCCGCCCCGAGCAGCAACAGCAGCAGCGCGGCGGCCCGCTCCCGCAGCTGGCTACGGCCGCGCGCTTCCCAGTCCAGGCCGTAGGCGGCCGCGGCGGTGGACTCCAGCTCGGCGACGAAGGCCATGGCGTCGCGCGGCCGCGCGGCCGGGCTCTTGGCCATGCCCCGCGCGATCAGCTCGCGCAGCGGCTCGTCCACCAGGTCGACTGGCACGGGGGCGGCCGCGTGCTGCGCCTGCAGCTGCAGGAGCCGCCCGGAGAAGGGCGTCTTGCCGGTCAGGCACTCAAAGAAGACGGCCGCCGCGGCGTAGATGTCGGTGGCCGGGCTGGGCGCCATGCCGTCCCACTGCTCGGGCGCCATGTACAGCGGCGTCCCGGCCGACGGGACCTTCTTGCCCTCCTTGACCGCGACGCCGAAGTCCGACAGCTTGCTGTTGCCCTCGCCGTCGACCAGCACGTTCTCCGGCTTGTAGTCCCGGTGGACGATGCCGAGGTCGTGGGCGGCGGCCAGGCCCAGCAGCGAGCCCTTCAGCACCACGAGCGCCGCCTCGGGGCTGGTGGCGCCCCGTCGCGTGATCAACTCGTGGAGCGAGACGCCGTCGATCAGCTCCATCACGATCGCGGCGCCCTCGCCGGGCGCCTCGATGTAGTCAAAAAGGCGCACGACGTGCGGCACGTCCAGCGACCGGAGCAAGCCTGCCTCGGCCCGGAAGCCGTCCAGGAAGCCCTGATCGCGGAACAACGAGGGCGACAGGTACTTGATCGCCACCCGCTGCCCGCTCGCCTGGTGCACGGCGGCCACGACCCGGCCGGACGCGCCCCGCCCGAGCTGCCGCTCCTCGGTGTACCCGGGGACAACCCAAGGACTCATAGGAAACCTCCGCTCACTCCGCGGCATCTCGCCGCGCCCTACATCAAGTCCCTGACGCCGTCAGCGGGCTAGCGCTGGGTCAGGTGCGCCCCGGTCCGCCTGCGGACCGGGAGTGGCCTAGCTTGGCGACGCCATCATGGGGATGGCGTCCAGTTGCCGCGCGAACTCCTCCGCGCTGGGCCGGTCCTCGGCCGGCCCGAGGCAGGCGCGGACCAGGGTGGCGGCGGCGGGCGGCAGGTCGGCCGAGATCTGCGGGTCGGCCATCAGGGCCTTGCGCAGGGCCAGCAGCCCGTCGTCGGTCGGCAGGTCGGCCCCGTAGACGCCCCGCCCCGACAGCACCCGGTGCAGGGTGACGCCGAGCGACCACAGGTCCGTGGCCTCGCTGGCAGGCGCGCCCTGGAGCAGCTCGGGGTCGGTGTACTCGATCGACGCGACCGGCCCCATCCCCGTCAGCGAGACGCCGGGCATCATGACGTGGGCCAGTCCCAGGTCCGAGAGCTTGGCGATGCCGTCGCCGAGGAGGATGTTGCCGGGCTTGATGTCCCGGTGCGCCAGGCCCACGGCGTGCAGGGCGCTCACCCCGAGGGCGGCGTCCCGCACGGCCCGCACCGCCTGGGGTGCCATCACCGGGCCGGCCGGGTTGGCCAGCGAGCCGCCCGGCAGGTACTCCATCGAGTAGTAGATGACGCCGTCGTGGCGCCCGGCGTCGTAGAGGGTGACGATGTGCGGGGAGCGCACGGCCGCGAAGGCCTTGAGCTCCCGGGTCGCGCGCCGGAAGATGTCGGCCGTCGAGGTGCCGGCGAACACCTTGACCGCGACGAGCTCCACGTCCACCGGCAGCCGGGCAGGCTTGCGCGCGAGGAAGAACTGTCCGTGGCTCCCGTAGCCCAGGGACTTGACCAGCTCGTAGTCCGCGATTGTCTGCACTGCGATTCCTTGTCTGTGTCTGCCTTACCGGCTGTGCCCGCGCGGGCTAGCCGGCCCGGTAGGACTGGTACTGGAGGTTGCGGTGGCCAATGACGATCTTCGTGCCGGGCTCGATGACCTGCGTGTCCCCGGGCATGAGGCGCTGCTCGCTGCCGTTCGGGAGGTGCAGGACCGACCCGTTGGCGGAGTTGAGGTCCCTGACCTCAACCTGCCAGCCGATGAGGGAGATCCGCAGGTGCAGCCGCGAGACGGTGCCGCCGGGATCGGGGATCCGCATCGGCCGGGCCCGCCCGGCCGCTACGTCGCCGTCGAGGACTGGCTCCCGGCCGACAACGTAGTCCTTGTCGAGGGTGAACCCGGTCCCGTCGTCGAGCAGCAGCACCCCCAGCGGCGGCCGCGGCCCGCGCTGGTAGCGGGCGGTCTGCTGGACCATCGCGATCCCGCACTGGCGGCAGTACTGCACGCTGGGGTCGTTGAAGTGGTTGCGGGCGCACATCACGCCGTCCACCGTGGCCGGGTCGGCCACGTACAGGTCCGAGCCGACTGGCCCGTACGCCTGGTTGTCGGCCGGGCTGTCGGCCTCCACGACAACCTCATGGCCGTTGTGGTCGCCCTCGCCGCCGGGGGCGCCCTGGCCGCCGTCGGGCTCGAGGAACGAGACGTACTCGAAGTCGCTGCCCTCCGGCTCGTGGATCTTGGGCTTGGCGCCGAGGGAGGCCGCGCCGGTGGCGGGCATGATGAACGTCGGCGGCCGCCAGTCATCGCCCTGCCCGCTGACCACGTCCTGGCT
>DATBEM010000066.1:0-22288 GCA_036276115.1 Trebonia sp. | reverse complement strand
AGGCTGGCCAGCGGGATCGCCGCGCGGGCGACGTCGAGGTCCAGCGCGGGCCCGGGCTTCTTAGCCACCAGCAACAGGTCGATCTCCCCGTCTCCGGCCAGCGAGAAGGACAGCACGTTCCCATGGCGGGGCAGCTGGCCGGCCAGCGGACCGGGCGGCTCGCGCAGGATTAGGCTGACCCGCTGCTTCGATGCGGCGAGCCGCTTCCCGGTGCGCAAGTAGAAAGGCACGCCGCGCCAGCGGGGGTTATCGATCCACAGCCGGGCGGCCACGAAGGTGTCCCGGCCGGAGTACGGATCAACACCCGGCACGTCGCGGTACCCGTCGAACTGCCCCAGCACGACCTCCTGCGGGTCCAGCGGCCGGAAGCAGCTGATGACCGTGTTCCGGGCCGCCTGCAGGCCCGGCGCGTCCAGGCTGACCGGGGGTTCCATGGCGACCTCGGCGGCCACCTGGAACAAGTGCGTGACGAGCATGTCCAGGATCGCGCCGGTGGCGTCGTAGAACTGGGCCCGGTCGCTGATGCCGAGCGTCTCGGGCACGTCGATCTGGACCGACTCGACGTGCCCGCGGTCCCAGAACGCCGCAGTCGACTCGTTGGCGAAGCGGAGCACGTGAAGATCCTGGGTCGCTTCCTTGCCCAGGAAATGGTCGATCCGGTATACCTGCTGCTCGTCCAGGACCGAGTGAACGACCTGGTCCAGCTCGCGGAAGGCGTCGCCCGAGGTGCCGAACGGCTTCTCGTAGACCACCCGCGCCCCCTTGGCGAGGCCATGCTGGCCGAGGGCCTTGGTCAGCTCGCCGAAGGCCACCGGCGGGACGGCCAGGTAGTGCACCAGCTGGGGGTCCCCGCCGAGCGTCTTGCGGGCCTCGCCGATGACGTCGAGCAGGCTGCCGGGGCTGTCGGTGTTGAACCCGCCGCCGGCGAACAGCAGCCGCTGGGCGAAGGCGTCCCAGGCCTTCCCCTCCGGCTTGGTGCCGGACTCGGTGACCGACTCGCGGACGTCGCCGCGGAAGTCCTCGTGAGCCACGTCGCCCCGGCCGTTGCCGACCAGCAGCCACTGCTCGGGCAGCAGCCCTTCCTGGGCGAGCCGGTAGAACGCGGGGAGCACCATCCGCTTGGCCAGGTCCCCGGTCGCCCCGAAGAGGACGAAGATCGTCGGCCCCGGCTTCCCGGGGGCTTGCGCCTGCTGCGTCGCTGTGGGCATGAGCCCACGCTACGTGAGAGCCGCCGCCGCCCGTCGCCGGGGGGCCATCAGGCCCCCCGGCGCCCGGGTCGGCCCGCCCTGCGGCCAGTGCACCAGGTACAGGTCCACCTGGTCCACGCCCAGGCGCTTGCGGCTCTGCTCGAGCTCGGCCAGCGGGTCACTTGCGCCCGGGTAGAACTTGGTCGTGATGTAGACGTCCTCGCGGGCGACGCCGGACTCGCGCAGCGCCTGGCCCACGCTCTCCTCGTCGGGTCCATCGGGCCCGGCGGCCCGTCGGGGCCCGCCGGCCAAGCCCCTATAACCCCGCGAGCAGCCCGGTGATTTCCGCGATGGCCCGCATCGTCGCCTCGCCCGGCGTCGCCCCCCGGAAGTGGACCGCGTGCAGGCCGGCCGCCCGCGCCGCTGCCACGTTGACTTCCCGGTCATCCAGGAAGGCAACCTCCGCCGGGGCCACCTCCAGGCGCTGGCAGCACAGCGCGTAGATGCGCGGGTCGGGCTTGACCAGGCCGACCTCATGGGAGTAGACGATGTCGTCGAACAGGTCCCCGTACCCGTACCGGGCGTGCTCCCGCTCCCGCGCCCCGACCGAGCTGTTGGACAAGATGCCGGTCTTGTACCGCGGCCGCAGGCCCCGGGCCCAGGTGATCAGCCCGGTGTTGGGCGTGCCCAGGTAGACCCGCCACAGGTTCTCCATGATCGCCTGGACCTGGCCGTCGCCGATGCCGAGGGCGCCACCGAGCCGCCGGTGCACCTGCGCCAGCGTGACCGTGCCGACATCGGCGCCATCGAAGACGCCGCCGATGCGGGCGGTCAGCTCCTCGGGCGCCAGCCCGGCGATGGCGGCCCACTCGGCCAGGTCGTATGCGTCGTCCGTGAGCTCCAGCACGTTCCCGGCGTCGAACACCACCGCCCGTATCGTCATGCCGGCACGATAGCCCGGCCGCTACCGGGGCGCGTCCTGCCGGCCGGCATTCGCGTGGATCGCGTCGTGCACGTACTGGGCGAGGCCCGGCTCGACGTTGTCGTAGGTGCGGGTGAAGCCGGCGCAGGTGGCCAACCGCGTCCACGCCGGCGTCGCCGACGAGGGCGGCTACCTCCCGCAGCCCGAAGCCGAGCCGCCGGTAGGCCAGCACCTGCCGCAGCCGCTCCACGTCGGGCGCCGCGTAGGCCCGGTACCCGCCCGCCGTCCGCGCCGACGGCTGGACCAGGCCGACCTCGTCATAGTGATGCAGCGCGCGGACCGTGACGCCGGCCAGCTCGGCCACCCGCCCGACGGCCAGCGCCTGCGTCGCGCGCTCGTCCACGTCCGCTAGCGTGCGCCATGACGCCGCGTCAGGGTCAAGCGGCCGGCAAAACGAGTGGACGGCGTCGCGTGCGATGGGGAACAGTGGCCGGATGGACCTTCGCATTCAGTCCCTCACCATTGACTGCGCTAACCCGGCGCGGCTCGGTGCGTTCTGGTCGGCCGCGCTCGGGTTGCCCCTGGAGACCGACTCTGACGACGAGGCCTGGATCGGGCCGGGCGAGGGGCACCCACACGACGGGATCATGCCCGACCTGCTGTTCCTCAAGGTGCCCGCGACCGACGCCAAGGTCGTGAAGAACCGCCTCCACCTGGACCTGCGACCCGTTGACCAGGCCGCCGAGGTCGCCCGGCTGGAGGCGCTGGGCGCCCGCCGGGCCGACGTCGGGCAAGTGGACGTGAGCTGGGTGGTCATGGCCGACCCGGAGGGCAACGAGTTCTGCGTACTGCAGGCGCGCCCGGCGGCGGCCACGTGAACGTCACGTCGCTGGGGTACCGCACCGACCTCATGGTCCGCGCCCGGGAGGGCAGCCTGGCCGAGGACCAGGGGGACTGCATCGTCATCCGCTCGCCGGCCAACCCGGACTTCCACTGGGGCAACTTCCTGCTGGTGCCCGCCCTGGACCCGGGCGGGCTGCCGGGCTGGGCAGACCGGTTCGCGGCCGAGTTCCCGGCCGCCGGGCACGTGGCCATCGGCGTGGACGTCGGCTCGCCCGCCGACGCGGACCTGGTCGACCTGGCCGAGGTGGCCGCGGCCGGGCTCACGGCGGACCGCTCGGCCGTGCTGACCGCCAGCGCGCTGCGACCCCCGCCCCGGCCCAACGGCGACGCGACGTACCGCCCGCTGTCGGGCGACGCGGACTGGGAGCAGTCGAGGGGGATCACGCTCGGCGCCTTTGGCTCGGACGGCGACTCGGACTTCATCTGCGCGCGGTCAGCCGCCATGCGCGCGATGACCGAGGCGGGCGACGCTACCTGGTACGGCGCGTTCCTCGGCGATGACCTGTGCGCCCAGCTCGGCATCGTGGTCGACGCCGGCACGGGCCTGGCGCGCTACCAGTCGGTGGAGACCCGCCCCGATGCCCGCCGCCGAGGCCTGGCGGGCACCTTGACCTGGCACGCTGGGCATGCGGCGCTGGCCGCCGGGCGGGCCGCTACCGTGGTGATCGTGGCCGATCCCGGCGAGACCGCGATCGGGATCTACCGCTCGGTCGGCTTCACCGACGCGCAGGTGCAACTCGGCCTGGCCCGCCAGCCCCCGGCCGAGCCTGACTGACCCGCGGGCGCGGCCCCGCCCGCGGCCCCGCCCGCGGCCTAGCGCGACGGCGGCACGGCGCGCGGGACGGGGCAAGCAGTGGGGCGCACGTGGCACACTTCCTACGTGACATTCGTGGTGGTGCCCGGAGTGCCGTTCCCGCTGGAGCCGTCGGGGAACTCGCCCCTTGAGGCGGAACTGGCGGGCGAGGCGCTGAAGCTGGTCGCCGCCGCCGGCACCGACCTGTTCGTCGACCCGGCCGCCGACGGGTCGCCCCGGCCGGACGCGGCCCGCCTGACCGGCCTGCCCGCCGACCGCGACTTCACCCTGTCCGCCCGGGTGGCCGTGGACTTCGGCAGCGTCTTCGACGCGGGCGTCCTGCTGCTGCACGTCACCGAGCACCGGTGGGCCAAGGTCTGCTACGAGCTGTCCCCGCAGCGGCGCCCGAGCGCCGTCACCGTCGTCACCCGGACCACGTCCGATGACAGCAACTCCTTCACTACCGACGGCGGCCCGCTGTGGCTGCGCATCACCCGCAAGGGCCGGGCGTGGGCGTTCCACGCCTCCCAGGACGGCGAGTGGTGGCACCTGCTGCGCTACTTCACGCTCGGCGAGGCGTCCGGGGCGCGGGTCGGCTTCATGGCCCAGTCCCCGAAGGGCTGGGGCTGCACCGCCGTCTTCGACCAGATCTCCTACCAGACCGGTTCCCCGGACGACATCCGCGACGGAACCTGACTACCCGGCGCCTGCTTCACGTTGTTCCGCCGCAAGCGGAGCTGCCGTTCTACTACGCGCTGGCCGACGCGTTCACGATCTGCGACGCCTACCACAGCTCGGTGATCGGCCCGACCGGCCCCAACCGCCTGATGGCGATGACGGCGAGGCCGGCAAGCTGAGCTGGGAGGCCTGCCCCGAGGCGCTGCTGAAGGCGGGCGTGAGCTGGAAGGTCTGCAACCCCGAGGCGTGGGCGCAGACGGTGTTCATCGTCGACTACGACGAGAACGGCGGCTTCTTCGACCACGTGCCCCCGCCGGTCGCCCCGGCCGGGACCGCCGGGGAGTACCTGACCACGCTCCCGTCGGCGGCGGGCGGCATCGCCGGCCCGATCGGCCTCGGCTTCCGCACCCCGGCGCTGGTCATCTCCCCGTTCAGCGCCGGCGGCTGCGAGTACTCCGGCACCCTGGACCACACCTCCGCCCTGCGGCTGATCGAGTCCCGCTTCGGGGTGACCGTCCCCGCCCGAACGTCCCCCGCCCGCCGGGGACTTAGCTCCCAGCGACCGCCGCGGCGATCTCGCGGGCGCAGCCCCACGCCAGGGTTACGCCCGCCCCGCCGTGGCCGTAGTTGTGCCACAGCACCCGGCCGTCGCCCAGGGCCTGCGATTCCAGCCGCGCCTGCGGGCGGCCGGGGCGCAGGCCCACCCGCTCGTCCAGGACGGCGGTGCCCCGCAGCCGCGGCTCGATCTGCGCGCAGTCGGCCAGGATCCGCGTCGTGACCGACTCGCGCGGGGACAGGTCCCAGTCGCCCTCATCGGCCGAGCCGCCCAGCAGGAGCACGTCGCCGTGCGGGAACATGTAGACCGACTCCGGGCCGTCGCCCGGGGCGCGGAAGAACTCCTCGATCCCCGGGTTCGCCACCACGACGACCTGCCCCCGCACCGGCACCACGGCCGGGTCGGGCACCAGCTCGCGGGCGCCGATGCCGGCGCAGTTGACGACCACCGGGGCGCCCAGCCCGGGGTCGCGCAGCGACCCGACCGGGCTGGCGGTGTCGAGGGTGCCGCCCGCCGCCCGCAGCCGGCCCGCCAGGTAATCGAGGTACCGCGGCATCGCGGCGACCGGGGCGGTGTAGCGCCAGCCGCTGGCGTAGCCGGCCGGCAGCTCGCCCGGGCCCAGCCGCCGCGCGCCCGGCAGCAGCCCGGCCCACTCCGGGGGGTCGGCCGCCACCGCCGACACCTCGATCCCGCTGACCGCCCGGATCCCCGCCCGCGGGTCATCCGCCAGGGCCGACATGACCTCCAGGCCGACCCGGGACCACTCCAGCACCCGGGACGAGGTGCCGGTCCGGACCGGTCCCCATATCGCCCCCGCCGCGAACGACGTGGTCCGCCCGGGCGGCGCCGCCGCCCGCACGCGGGTCGCCAGGCCCGCCTCGGCCAGGGCGATCGCGGTGGTCAGGCCGATCACCCCGGCCCCGACGACGAGGGCGTCCAGCTGCTGCGTCATGCCCCCGACGGTACAACCCCGCCCGCATCGCTACAGTGTCGGCTATGTCCGACGACGACAGCGATCGCAGCCGGCGGGCTTTCCTCGCCGGCTCGGCCGCCCTTCTTGGCGGCGCGGGAATATTCGTCACGGATTCGTGCTCGGCCCCGCCCCCCGGCCCGCCGTCGCGGCCGGGCGCCTCGTCCCCCTCCGGTGTCGTCTCCTCGGCGGCGGCCGTCGCGCCGGCCGGGTCCAGCCTCAGCGACGTGCGCCACATCGTGATCCTGATGCAGGAGAACCGGTCCTACGACCATTACTTCGGCACGCTGTCGGGAACCCGCGGCTTCGCCGACCCGGGCGCCCGCCAGGTGGCCGGCCGCCCGGTCTTCGCCCAGGCCGGGTACCAGCCCGGGGCCGGCCCCAGCGCGGCCGGGACCCTGCAGCCGTTCCGGCTGGCGAGCGACCCGCCCCGGGAGGACGGGCAGGCCGTCAACGACATCGCCCACGACTGGGTGACCCAGCACCGTAGCTGGAACGACGGCGCGATGGACGGGTTCGTCACCGCCCACCTGGCGGCCGACGGGCCCGCCAGCGGGCCGCTGACGATGGGCTACTACACGCGCGCGGAGCTGCCGTTCTACTACGCGCTGGCCGATGCCTTCACCGTCTGCGACGGCTACTTCTGCTCGGTCATGGGCCCGACCGACCCCAACCGGGTCATGGCGATGTCCGGCACGATCGACCCCGGCGGCGCGGCCGGCGGCCCGGTGCTGATCACCCGCGAGCTGAGCCGGCTGACGCACTACGGGCGGCTGGGCTGGGAGACGATGCCCGAGCGGCTACTGGCGGCCGGGGTCTCCTGGAAGGTCTACAACGACTCGCTCGGCCTGCTGGCGCTCAATCCCCTGCCTTACTTCAAGCCGTACGCCGAGCGCACGACGACGCGGGGCAAGGAACTGGCCGCCCGCGCCCTGGAGCCGACCTACCCGGGCACCTTCACCGCCGATGTCGCCGCCGGGACGCTGCCGGCCGTGTCGTGGATCATCCCGCCGCTCGGCCAGTGCGAGCACCCGGCCGCCCCGCCCCAGAACGGCGAGTACCTGGTCCACGAGGTCTTGTCCACGCTGGTCGCCCACCCGCAGACGTGGGCCTCGACCGTGCTGCTGGTGACCTACGACGAGAACGGCGGCTTCTTCGACCACGTCCCGCCGCCGGTCCCGCCGCCCGGGACGGCGGGGGAGTACCTGACGGCCACGCCGCTCCCGCCGGCCGCCGGGGGCATCCCCGGCCCGGTCGGGCCCGGGTTCCGCACCCCGGCCCTGGTCGTCTCCCCGTTCGCGCGGGGAGGCTACCGCTACTCCGGAACGCTGGACCACACCTCGGCCCTGCGCCTGATCGAGGCCCGGTTCGGCGTCGAGGCGCCCAACCTGTCGCCCTGGCGCCGCCAGGCGATGGGCGACTTCACCGGCGCCCTGGGGCTCGGCCGCCCGCCCGACGCCTCGGTGCCGTCCCTCCCGGCGCCCGCGCTCCTGAGCGGCAAGGCCGCCGAGCAGGCGGTCCTGAGCGCCCTCGGCGGCACCCCGGCCGCCGGCTCCCCCTACCCGCTTCCCGCCGCCAACGCGATGCCCGCCCAGGAGCAGTCCCCGCCCCGCCCGCCCGTCCCCTGACCAGCGCCGCCCGCGATTCCGGGTTGGCCGTAGCCAACTTTGGCTCTGTAGTGCGCAGAGTTGGTTACGAGCAACATTTTGATTATTTGGTTATGACGTTGGCGTGAGCCAACCTCAGCTGCCGAGGCCGTGGTTCTGGCTGCGCGGCCCGGATGGAGCGGGTCGCGCCCTCGCCGCCGTTCGGCATCAGGCCGGGCTGACCCAAGACCAGGTCGCCCGCGAGCTGAAGATGGACCGGGACCGCGTCGCCCGCGCCTACGATCAGGCAGGACCAGTAGCACCAGCGGCCCGGCGACCTGGTCACCGGGCCGCCGGCGGCCCTGGCGCTGCCGGCGGCTAGTGCAGCTCGCAGTTCAGCGGGTTCGAGCAGGCGTTCTGGATCGTCCACATGTCGTCCGGGTTCGCCGGCTTGGTCGGGGTGTTGAGCGGGGTCCCCTTCGCGCTCTCGGACATGTAGTTGGCGCTGTTCCCGCTCTGGTAGAGCGCGTAGACGCCGAACGTCGCTCCCTGGTACAAGTACCAGCTGTCGCTCGCCGTCTCCAGCTTGAACTGGCCGCCGGAGAAGCCCACGTCCCAGAAGGTGGCGCCGTCGGTGAACAGGAGCTGGACGGCTTCCTTGCCGTTGACGATGATCTGGCGCTCCCAGAAGTACGTCGTCATCCAGTCGTCGACGAGGCTGCCGAACTTGCAGGGCTCGTCCGTCAGCGGCGCCAGGCGCTGGGGGAAATTCACCGTGAGGCACCCGCCCCCGGTGAAGGCCTGCATGTAGACGTACTGCCAGCCGGGGCCCGGATCGGGGCCGGGCGGGTACTGCCCGGAGACGCAGTGCGGGGAGATGCAGGCGGGCTGGGCGACGAGCCCCGCCTTGCTGGTCGATGCGCGGGCGATGCCGGGGCCGGTCATGGCCGTGGCGGCGATGAGGGCCGCTCCCGCCACGAGGGCGAGAACGTACTTCCTTACATGCACCAAGAGTCCTTTCCGTTCCCCCCTTCCCCGATTATGTGAGGGTTCCCACCAGAAACACAAGTACGGACTTAGCTTCGGCTCTCGCTATCCAGGCTGGGTTGCGCGGCCGACGCGCCGGCCTGGGCGGCGGTTCAGGCGCGGGCCACGGCCGCGCCGTCGAGCCGGTGGGGGCGGGTGGCCCGGGGGCGGATCAGGGTGAAGCGGTCGAACTCGGTGAAGTCGTCGTCGGCTGGCGGGCTGCCCTGGCCGGCCGCCGGGGCGCTGGGATCGGCCACGCGGTAGTAGGAGACGGTGATCAGCGTCTGGTCGCCCGCCGGGGTGCCCGGGTCCACGTCGAAGACGGCGATGCCGTACCGCATCGCCGGGTCCCGCCGCGCCGACCAGGTCGCGTCCTCGATCGCGCCCCCGCTGCCGGCCCGGACCCAGGCGGTCCCCGGCCGGCGGGCGGCCGGGACGATGGCGCCTGCCACGGCCGGGCCGGCCGGGAAGCCGCCGAGCACCAGGTGGACCGTGCCCCGGCTGGTGTCGATGACGCCGGTGTCGGCCACGCTGGCCGGGTGCGGGCGCAGGGTCTCGACCACCTCGCCAGTGCCGGCCGCGCGGCCGGCCAGCCGGTCATGGCCCCGGCAGGGGAACGACCGCTCGTAGCCCGCCCCGTGCCCCGAGAGCACCAGGTCGACCTCGTACTGGTCGAACAGCGGCAGCCACTGCGCGCGGACGGGCAGGTACGACCCGGCCGCGGACGCGCAGCAGGCCGGATGGTGGGCCGAGACGACGATCCAGTCCACCGACTCGTCCCCTCGCGCCTGCGCCAGGGCCCGCTCCAGCCAGCGGGTCTGCTCGTCGCCAGCCGGCCCGACCGGGTCGGTCAGGGTCCCGGTGTCCACGCACGCGAATACGGCCGTGCCGACGCGGAACGAGTACCAGCGGCCCGCCGCCTGCGGTTCCCCGTCGCCCGGCAGCGCGTAGCGCCCCAGGTAGGCCGCCTGGCCGCTGGCCCCGTAGGAGCCGGGGACTGGCATCCACGGGCGGCTCGCGGCCGAGAGCTGGCTCTGCCGGCCGAAGCCGGGGAACCCGCCGCTGGCGTCGCACAGCCCGCCGTTCAGCAAGTGGAACAGCGGCTGCAGGGACTCCACCGTCCCCGCCGTGTACCCTGCCTCGGCCGCCGGCCCGCCCGGGTACCCCGGCCCGCTCGCGCCCGGCGGTGCCGCGAGGTCGCCCGAGCACGTGAACCGGAACGCCCGCGGCCCGGCCGGGGCGGTCCGGAACGTGGACGTGAACGGGTCACCCGCGTTCGCGTCATTGTCCGCGGTGACCGCGTACGCGTAGTTGGCCCCGGGCCGCAGCCCGGATACGCGGGCGTGGTATGCCCACGTCGCCTTCCCGGTGACCTCACCGGGGCATGCCTGCTCCCGGGCGAGGATCACCCGCTGCCCGATCCGGACCCGTGGGCGCAGCGCCCGCCCCGGCGACCCCCACGACACGACCACCGAGGTGGCCGGGTCGTCTCCCCACGTCAGGTGAACCTGCTCAGGAGTGCCGTTGCCCAGCACTGGGTGTCCTCCCGAAGCACGTGACATGCGGAGACTGTTCCGTCCGCACGTAAACGCGCGGTGACGATAGGGAATCCCCCCCGATGAACATTGCTGATGAACGTGCTAACGCACCGGCGACGGCGCGTTCAGGCAGCCCGCCGCGCCATGCTTTACCTGGTCACAGGGATCAAGCCGGGCCGCTAGGGCCGTGCGGTCCCAAGGCCGGGCGCCCCGGCGTGGCCCCGCGCGGCCCGAAGGCGTGCTTAGCCGTCGGAATTATTCTCAATCATCACTTAAATACTTAATCGTACGCTTGGGGTCATGCCGGGCGGCTGGCGTGAGCGGGGGCCGGAGCGCGGGCGAGACCGGAAGCGGAGGCTGGCAATGGCTGACTTTCATGCCGCGCACCCGGAATACGGGGAAACAGCGAAGATCGACGCGCTGCGGGCAGCGGAGTACTCCTACCTGGACGAGCGGGGCCACGTCTACCTCGACTACACCGGCGCCGGGCTGGCGGCGCGCTCGCAGCTGCGGGCGCACGCGGCCCGGATCGAGGGCGACTGCTACGGCAACCCGCACTCGGACAACCCCACCTCGAGCGCGTCCACCCGGCTGGTCGCCGACGCCCGGGCGGCGATCTTGCGCCACTTCAACGCCGCCCCGGGCGACTACGCCGTCATCTTCACGCCGAACGCCACCGGGGCCTGCCGCCTGGTCGGCGAGTCCTACCCGTTCGGGCGCCGGGCCGGGCTGCTGCTGACCAGCGACAACCATAACTCGGTCAACGGCCTGCGCGAGTTCGCCCGGCGGGGCGGCGCCCGGGTCGCCTACGTGCCCGTGGCCCCGCCCGAGCTGCGGGCCAGTGAGGGCGACGTGCGCGCCGCCCTCGGCCGCGGCCGGGGGCTGTTCGCGTTCCCCGCCCAGAGCAACTTCAGCGGCGTCCGGCACCCGCTCGCGTGGGTTGACCGCGCCCAGGCGGCGGGCTGGGACGTGCTGCTCGACGCGGCCGCCTACGTTCCCGCCGGCCCCCTTGACCTGTCGGTCGTGCGGCCGCAGTTCGTCGCCGTGAGCTGGTACAAGGTCTTCGGCTACCCGACCGGGGTCGGCACCCTGCTGGTGCGCCGCGACGCGCTGCCCCGGCTGCGCCGCCCCTGGTTCTCCGGCGGCACCATCCTCGGCGTCAGCGTGCAGGGCGGCTGGCACCAGATGCTGGAGGATGAGGAGGCGTTCGAGGACGGCACGCTGAACTTCCTGTCCATCCCCGACGTGACGACCGGGCTGGAGTGGGTCGCTGGCATCGGCCCCGGCCTCATCCGCCAGCGCGTGGCGATCCTCACCGGCTGGCTGCTGGAGAGCCTCGGCGCCCTCAAGCACGGCAACGGGGCGCCGCTGGTGCGCCTTTACGGCCCGGCCGGCCCCGGCGGGCGCGGCGGTACCGTCGCGCTGAACTTCCTCGGCCCCTCCGGGCGCGTGGTGGACGAGCGCGCCGTCGCCCGGGACGCGGCCGCAGCCGGCATCTCGCTGCGGACCGGGTGCTTCTGCAACCCCGGGGCGGGGGAGTGGGCGTTCGGGCTGAGCCGCCGGGACGTGAGCGGGCCCTGGTGGGGGGCGCTGGCGGGCGGCCGCCTGGGCCGCGGCCGCGCGCGGCTGGCGACCGTGGATGAGTACCTGGAGCGGGTTGGCCTCCCGACGGCCGGCGCGGTCCGGGTCTCCCTGGGCCTCGCGTCCAACCTGGCCGACGTGGAGGCGTTCCTCGACTTCGCCGAGCGCGCCTACCGCGACCGCGAGCCCGACCTGGCCGGCCTCGCCCCCCGGCTGCGCTGCTGAGTGCCGCATGATGTGCGATCCTGCCTGCCCCGGCGGCTGAGGCCGGGCGGTCATTACCGCTCCCTTACCGCTGGCATCGCCGGCGTTGACGGCCATCCGGCCCCCGGTTACAATCACATAAATTGTTAAGAAACTTTACTAAAAGTTTCTCGCTTACCGCTCGACCTTAAGGTGCGCCGCGAAACCGCCGCCTTCGCCCGCGCCTGGCCCTCCTGTCCGCCCCCGCTCTTACAGGAATCGCCCATGAAGCTCGTACCCTCCCTCCGGGGGATCAGGCCGCGCCCGTCCGGCGCCCCGTCCGGCGCGGCCCGGGCCGGCGCCCCTCGCCGCCGTGGCCGCACCGCCGTGGCCGCGCTCGCCGCCGCCGCGCTCGCCGTCGCCCTGTCGGTGGCGGGCGTGACCGCCGCCGTCGCCCCGGCCGCCCACGCCGACACCACGGCCACCGGCCAGGTCACCGGCTACCAGGGCCTGTGCCTGGACGACCGCTCGGCCTCGACCGCCAACTTCAACCCGGTCCAGGTGTACACCTGCAACGGGACCACCGCCCAGTCCTGGACGGTGGACAGCACCACCAGCACGCTCTCGGTCCTGGGCCTGTGCCTGGACGTGGACGCGGCCGGCACCGCCAACGGGACCCTGGTCGACCTCTACACCTGCAACGGGACCGGCGCCCAGACCTGGGTCCCGCAGTCCAACCACGAGCTGCTCAACCCCAACTCGGGCAAGTGCCTCGACGACACCGGCTACGGCGGCTCCGGCACCCAGGTCCAGATCTGGTCCTGCGGCGCCACCTCGAACCAGCAGTGGACGCTGCCCGCCAGCAGCGGCGGGGGCGGGGGCACCGGCACGACGCCGAACTTCGGCCCGAACGTCATGGTCTTCAACCCGTCAATGTCGACCTCGACGATCCAGAGCCAGATCAACTCGGTCTACAACACCCAGCAGTCCAACCAGTTCGGCACCCAGCGCTACGCCCTGCTGTTCACCCCCGGCACCTACAACGTGGACGTGCCGGTCGGCTTCTACACCCAGGTGCTCGGCCTCGGGCAGTCCCCGACGCAGACCACGATCACCGGCGGCGGCGTCCACGCGGACGCGAACTGGAACGGCGGCAACGCGACCGTCAACTTCTGGCGCGACGCCGAGAACCTGACCGACTCGCCCAGCTCCGGCGCCACCACCTGGGCGACCTCGCAGGCCACCCCGCTGCGGCGGATGAACATCAACGGCTCGCTCGCCCTGTCCCTGAACGGGTACTCCTCGGGCGGCTTCATCGCCGACTCGGCCGTCTCCGGCCAGGTCAACTCCGGCAGCCAGCAGCAGTACATCCTCCGCAACGACAAGATCGGCAGCTGGGCCGGGTCGAACTGGAACATGGTCTTCGTCGGCGACACCGGCGTGCCCGGCCAGAGCTTCCCCAACCCGCCCTACACGACCGTGTCGAGCACGCCCACCGTCTCGGAGAAGCCCTACCTGTACGTGGACTCCTCCGGCAACTACAACGTGTTCGTGCCGAGCACGCGCACCAACTCCTCCGGCACCAGCTGGTCCGGCGGGAACACGGCCGGCAGCTCGCTGCCGATCAGCTCGTTCTACCTCGCCCACCCGGGCGACAGCGCCGCCACGATCAACGCCGCCCTCGCTTCGGGTGAGAACCTGCTGTTCACCCCGGGCGTGTACAACCTCAGCGGCTCGATCAACGTCACCCGCCCCGACACCGTGGTCCTCGGCCTGGGCCTGGCCACCCTGGTGGCCGGCGGCGGCAACCCGGCGATCACCGTCGCCGACGTGAACGGCGTCCGCGTCGCGGGCCTGCTCATCGACGCCGGGACGACCAACTCGCCCGAGCTCATGCAGGTCGGGCCGTCGGGCTCCACCGCCAGCCACGCCAGCGACCCGACCGTCTTGTCGGACGTGTTCTTCCGCATCGGCGGGGCGACGGCCGGCAAGGCCACGCAGACCCTCCAGGTCAACAGCGCCAACGTGATCGGCGATGACCTGTGGCTCTGGCGGGCCGACCACGGCAACGGCGGCACCGTCGGCTGGACGACCAATACCGCCGCCAACGGCCTGGTCGTCAACGGCGCCAACGTCACCATGTACGGCCTCGCGGTCGAGCACTACCAGCAGGTCCAGGTCCAGTGGAACGGCAACGGCGGGAAGGACTACTTCTACCAGAGCGAGATGCCGTACGACCCGCCGAACCAGTCCTCCTGGATGGACGGCTCAGCCGACGGCTACCCGTCGATCAACGTGGCCAGCTCGGTCACGTCGTTCGCCGCCTACGGCCTCGGGGTCTACTGCTACTTCAGCTCCAACCCGAGCGAGATCGCCGCGAACGCCCTCACGGCCCCGAACGTGTCCGGCGTCAGCTGGCATGACATGGTGACCGTCTCCCTCGGCGGCACCGGCACCATCCAGCACGTGATCAACGGCACCGGCGGCGCCGTCAACTCCGGCAACACCGTCACCTACCTGTCCAACTACCCGTAACGAGCCAGCGGGCATTACCGGGGCCGGCCCCGCCGCGATCCGAAGCGGCGGGCCCGGCCCCGGCCGTTCCCGGGCTTGACCTTCGAGCCGGGTGGCAGGCTTACGGTGGCGTCCATGACTGGCCTGCTGATATCTCAGCTCGCGCGGCGCACCGGCATCCCGGCCACGACGCTGCGGTTCTACGAAAGCGCGGGGCTCCTCCCGGCGGCCCGCACGGCGGCTGGCTACCGGGTCTACGGCCCGGACGCCGTCGAGCGCCTGGCCTTCATCACCGCCGCCAAGCGGCTCGGGCTGGCGCTGGAGGAGATCGCGGAGCTGCTGCCCGCCTGGGCGGACGGGTCCTGCGCCCAGGTCCGCGACCGCCTGCGCCCGCGCCTGGACGCCCGGATCGCCGACGCCGAGCAGCGCGCACGTGAGCTGGCGGCGTTCACCGCCACCGTCCGCCGCGCCCGCGAGCACCTGGGCTCCCTGCCCGGCCACGACGGCCGGTGCGGCCCGCAGTGCGGGTACCTGGCCTCCGCCCCGCCCGCTGGCGTGCTGCCTCCGGACGGCCTTCCCGGGACGCCGCACCCGCATCGCCCCGACGCCGGGTACCCGGCCGCGCGCCGCGTCCCGGTCGCCTGCTCGCTGGACGGCCCGGCCGCCGGGGACCGGATCCGCCAGTGGCGGGCCCTGCTCGCCGCCGCCGAACGAGAGCAGCTTCCCGGCGGGATAAGCCTCACGCTGCCCGCCGACCGGGCGGCCGAGGTCGCCGGGCTAGCCGCCGCCGAGCAGCGATGCTGCCCCTTCCTCGACTTCCGCCTCCGCTTCGCCGGCCCGCTACTGCACCTGGAGGTCCGCGCCCCGGCCGAGGCCGCGACGCTGCTGGCCGGCCTGTTCACCGCGCCCGGGGGAGAGCACGCCGACTAACCTCTGTCCGGGCGATCTTCGGTGGCCGGCGCGTCGGCGCGGACGGGCGCGGGAGCCGGGACGACGGGCCCGGCGCCGCCCGTTCTCCCGGGCGCCTCGCCTGGCCCTGGCGCCTCGCCTGGCCCTTGCGGCCCTTGCGTCACGCGGTTGCGTGGAAGATTTTCCGGTCCCGGAAGATTTACCACGCTATGGCGTGGTAAATCTTCCAAGATCTTTGCCGGGAGGCCGGCGCACGGCCTAACCCCTGTCCTGGCGATCATGGGGCCGGCCGCCCGCTATCGTGGCGACTTTTGGCCTTGCGGTAATCATTCAGCCTCATGCTCCGATTCCGGGGCCGAGGAAGCCCAGGATCGCGGCCGTCAGCTCCCCGCGCAGCGGCGCGTTCTCATGGTTGCCCGGCACCCGGCTGACGCGCGCGTTCCCGAGGATGGCGGCCAGCTCCCCGGCGGTGTTCCCCCGGGGGTCCTGGCCGCCCACCACGAGCAAGGTGGGGATCGCGACTGGCGCCAGCGCAGCGGCCGGCGTCGCGACGGACGAGTCAAGGACGAGGGACAACGCCACCGGGTCACCGCCCCGCTCGATGATCCACTGCGCCACCGTCATCGAGCCCGGCGGCCCCTGCTCCAGCGCCTCCCCGCTGGCGATCCGGGCCAGGAGCTGGCGGTACCGGTCCGTGCGGTCGCTCTCGGCGTCGAGCGCGTCGAGCCCCTGGCCGCCCACGACCGCGCGGCCCGGCTGCGCCCCCCGCGCCAGCAGCCGCAGGACGACCTTCCCGCCCAGGGAGTACCCGGCCAGGTCGAAGGAGCCCGGCGTGAGGCGAAGTGAGTCGATCAGCGCCAGCCCGTCGTCGGCGAGCACGTCCGGCGGGTAGGCGGCCGGGTCGTGCGGCCGGGCGCTCTCGCCGTGCCCGCGCAGGTCCGGGGCGATCACCCGGTAGCCGTAGCCAGCGAGCGCGGGGGCCGGCCCGCGCTCCAGCGTGAGCCGGCTGTCGCCGGTGAACCCGTGCACGAAGATGAGGGGACGGCCTTCCCCGGTCTCCCGGTAGGCCAGCCGGGCGCCGTCGCGGCCCGGGAAGAACTGCGCTGGAGGCTCGTTCACGCACCGATGCTAACGATTACCCGACATGGAACCGGCCGTCTCGGCGTACCGTCAAACAACCGGTCGGAAAGTTCCTATACCGGTGAGGGCCCAGGGGCGGGAGTGAAATCTGGTGGAAGGCGAGCTGGCCGTGCTGGCCACGCAGGTCTCCCCGTACGTAACGGCGGCCGTCGGCGCCTACGGCGGCGCCGTCCTGGCAAAGACAAAAGACGAGGCGGCAACCGCGACCGTCAGCCTCGGCCGCCGGCTCCTGCAACGCGTCTTCGGAACCCGGGCCGAGACGGACGTACCGGTACCAGTAGCCGACCTGGCCGCCGCCCCGGACGACGCTGACCGCCAGGCGGCGCTGCGGGTAGCGATCCGCCAGGCCCTGGAAGCGAACCCCACCCTCGCCGCCGACCTGCGCGCCCTGCTCGCGGAAGCGCCGCACTCGGTCACCATCACCGCCTCCGGCGATCGCGCGATCGCCGCCCAGTCAATCACCGGCATCGCCATAACCGGCGACGACGCGACAATCACCCGCTAACAGCCCATGGCAGCAGAGCAGGTGCCAACAACGAGGGAGTCGGCCGCCCCGGGGGAGCATGCCCGGCCCAGCGCGCAGGCGGCCTCCGGATCTCGCTCGGTTGCGGCATCGCAGCTGAGCGGCACAGTTGCCACGGGCGACGGTGCCACCGTGGACGCGCGGTCGCTCGTGCTGGGCGGTGGCGGCATTCCCCGCCCGGCTGACGTGACCGTAGCGCCCGGAACCCACAACTTGCCCAGGCCGCCGGAGAAGGTCTTCGTCGGCAGGGAAGAGGCAGCCGCCCAGCTAGACGCAGGCCTAGCCGACGACGGCAGCGTCGTGCTCACCCAAGCCGTAGTTGGCCTCGGCGGCGTCGGCAAGTCCGGGCTCGCCCTCCAGTACGCCCATGCGCAGCGCCAGCGCTACTCGCTGACCTGGTGGATCACCGCCGAGGACCCCGCCCAGGTGGAGTCCGGCCTGGCGGCCCTGGCCGGCCGCCTCTGCCCCGAACAGGCCCTGGCCGCCACGACCACCGAAGCCGCTGAGTGGGCGGTCACCTGGCTGCAAGCCCATCCCGGCTGGCTGCTCATCCTCGATGACGTGAGCGAGGCCGCACAGGTCGAGCCGCTGCTAGGCCAACTGCACGGCGGCCATGTCGTGCTGACGACCCGCCGCGACACCGGCTGGGAGCGCATCGCAACGCAGGTCTGGCTCGACATGCTGGATCCCGTCCCGGCTACTGCCTTCATTACGGCGATGACCAGGCCGTCGAATCCTGAGGAAACGCAAGCAGCAGCCGACATCGCCGCCGAGCTGGGCTACCTGCCGCTAGCCCTGGACCAGGCCATCGCCTATATCGTCCAGGCCCGCGTCCCGACCGTTCGCTACCTAGACTTGCTTCGCGAGCACCCGGTCCGCATGTACGCCGCTACTGCGGCTGGTGATTCTGTCCAGCGCACCATCGCTCGCCTATGGGATATCACCCTGGAAGCCATCGGCCGGGCGAATCCGGCAGGTGTGCATCTGTTGCGAATACTGGCCTGCTACGCATCCGACAACATCCCTCGTCGCATTCTTGGCGGCGAGGACGGTGGGCCGGACGTAAACGAAGCATTGGCCCTGCTGGCCTCCTACAGCATGATTACCTTGACCGCCGATTCTGTCAGCCTGCACAAGCTCGTCCAAGCCGTGATCCTGGCCGCGCCCGGCGATGTCAGTGACATTCCCCCACCCAGGGCCGTGGCCCTGAAGTGGATACACGACGCGCTGCCACCCAGACCGCAACAGGCTGTCGCCGCATGGCCCTTTCTGCGCGTCATCAGTCCGCACGCTGAAGCCATCGTTGCCCAATACCTGCCTGCTGACGAGCCTGCTGCCGTAGCCTACGTCCTCAACGAGATCGGGCTGTTTTACAACTCCCAGGGCGATTACCTGGGAGCTCTTCGGCTTCAAACCGTCTCCCTGGAAATTACTCGTCGCCACTAGGGTGATGATCATCGAGAGGTAGCGGTGAACCTGGGAAACTTGGCGCTGACGAACGGTGCCTTGGGTAGGCATGATGAGGCGTTGCCGCTGAAGGCGAGCGCATTGGCGGTAACCGAGTCCGTCCTCGGCCCTGATCACCCGGACACCGGGTGGTGCCTGACCAGCCTGGCCGTCACTTACAGCGATCTGGGGCGGCATGGTGAGGCGTTGCCGTTGGCGGAGCGGGCGTTGGCGGTGGTGAAGGCGGCGCTTGGCCCCGACCACCCGATGACCGCGCTCCGCCTGCGCAGCCTCGCCGCCACCTATCGCGACCTTGGCCGAGATGAGGATGCAGCCGCTCTGGAGCGGCGTCTCGGCCCCGACGTTCCGTGACCCACCCCTGTCGCCCTTGCTCACGCCTCCGGCACCCACCCCAAGCCGGCCAGCACGTGCATGCCGGTTAGCATCGGAGCCGGGGCAACCACCCCGGCCGCCCAGTCCGCCGCGAAGGCCAGCCCCGGCGGCGTCACCAGCTCCGCCCCGACGAAGAACGAGGCGATCTCGTCGGGGGAGTGGTTGTACAGCGCGCCTGCCTCGTACTCCTTGACCAGCCGGTCGCCGACCTCCGGCACCCCGCATCCAGCCGAGATGATCAGGTAGCTGCCGGGAGCAAGCCCGGCCGCGAGGGTGCGCATGATGGCGCGAGCCTGGGCAGCGGGCATGAAGTGCAAGACCATGGCCGCGACGAGTCCGACCGGCTCGCGCAGGTTGAGCAGGTCGTTGACCTCAGGATGAAACAAGATCGCGCGGGGGCGGGTGATGTCGGCCCGCACCGCGACCGTGGTTCCGTCGCCGGTCAGCAAGGCGGTGGCATGGACGACGACCACAGGATCGCGGTCAACGTAAACGACCCGCGCACCCGGCTGGACCGCCTGGGCGGACTGGTGGGTGCTGGTCCCGGTGGGCAGTCCGGCCCCTAGGTCGATGAACTGGCGCACGCCCTGGGCGGCGACGTACTGGACGGCGCGCCCGAGGAAAGCCCGGTTGTCGCGGGCCAGCCGCGCGAGCCGGGGCGACACCTCCAGCAGGCGTTCGGCCTCGGTCCGGTCAACCTCGAAGTTGTCCTTGCCGCCAATAAGAAAGTCGTAGACCCGGGCGATGTTCGGCAGGCTGGTGTCGATCCCGACCGGGACCACCGGCTCGGCCGCGTCACGCATCTCGCGGCCCGTGCTTCTCGCCGTCTTGGCCGATCCCGTCGCCGGGGGTGAACACCGCCAGGAAGTGCTCGTCCAGTTCCTCCGGCGCGTCGGCGGCGAAGCCGCAGCCGCATGTCAGGAGGTCCAGTTCCTCATGGACCTGACCATCGGGGCCGCGCATGTCATCGGGCGTGAAGACCCGCTCCAGGTGATCGGTCAGCGACTCGTCGGCCGCCTCGGTGAAGCCGCACGCGCACTGCTTGCTGGTCATGTCATGTCCTCGTAGTAGTTGATTCGCTCGCTGTCAGCACCCAGCCGGCTGGAGGCTAGCGATCCGTGTCGCCCCTCCGTCGCCAGCGCCGAGGGTGAGAGGAATCCCGCCCCGGGCCTGCCAGTGCACGTCAAACCAGGTGCAACGGCCGCCTGGGTGCCGGGCGGTGCCCCAGTCGTCAGCCAGCCGCTCGACCAGCAGCAGGCCCCGGCCGCCCTCGTCGGCCCAGGTCGCGACGGCCGGGTACTCGGGTGAGCCCGCGTCCCCGATCACGACCCGGACCAGTCCCGGCGAGCATTCGACATGAACGCTGAACCGGCCGCCCTGCTCGCCGCTGCGGGTATGCGTCACCGCATTCGCGCACAGCTCGCTCGCCAGGAGAAGAACGTCCTCCCGAGCGTCGCAGTCCGGCAGCAACGTTGAAATCCACTGCCGCGCCGTCCGGACTTCGCTGGTGCGGCCGGGGAATTCACGCAACCGCACCGCTACCGGGCCGCCGGGAACGCGCGAGCCGGAAATTGCTCCCCGCCTCGCGTCCAGGCGCCAGGCTGCCGGTTGCTCCCGCTGGGAGTCGTTCAGGCTGGCCATGGGGCCTCCTTCGGGGATGGCACTACCGGTGCCGAGACTCCCCGCAATACCCACTTGGGATTGCAAGGGCGCTTGCTGTAGGGGATAGCCTGCCACCGGATAAGCCCTGGTTGAAGCCTTTCAGGTAATGTTCGCCGGTAAAACCTTGGTACAGTTAATTGCTGTCCACTCGGTGAGCGCGAATTGTTTCACCGATTCCAGGCAAGGTATTTCACGGGGCGCGGCGGATGTATTTCACCGCAGCGGCCTGGTATCTTTCAGATGGAGGAAGCATGGCCGACCAAGAGGCAGGATCGACGGTCCCGCGCAGGCAGCTCGGCAGGTACCTGCGGGACCTGCGGGTGCAGGCGGGGATCACGGCCCGCGCGGCCGCGCGCCAGCTCGAGCGATCCGACCCCACGCTCTGGCGGATCGAGAACGGCCACGTCGCGTCCCGCTCGCTGGACGTCGAGCAGATGTGCCGCCTCTACGGCGCCAGCCCCGAGTTCACCACGGCCCTGATGGCCCTGGCTAAGGAGACTCGGGCGCGCGGCTGGTGGCAGGCGTACGGCGACGTGGTGCCCGATTACCTGGACCTCTACGTCGGGCTGGAGGCGGCCGCTAATCGGATCGACTGGTACCAGTCCGAGCTCGTACCTGGGCTGCTCCAGACCGAGGGCTACGCGCGGAAGCTTATGGAACTCGGTTTTGCGGACCGAAGCGAAGATGAGATCGCCCGCCATCTGCAGGTCCGTATGGGGCGGCAGGTGGTTCTCCAACGCCAGATCGATCGGCCGACGCTAAGAGTCGCCTTGCGTGAGTCGGTCCTGCGGACTCCCGTCGGGGGCAAGGAGGTCATGGTCGCCCAAATCGCTCACCTGATCGAAGCATCCCAGCTACCCAACGTCGCCCTGCGCGTAGTGCCGTTCAGCGCCGGGCTACAGATGGGACTGCTCTCCGGTCCGTTCGGGATCCTGCGGTTCCCGATAAATGGTCGCGGAGAGGAGAGCGAACCCCCTACCGTCTATGCCGAGTTGTATACGGGCGCGTTGTACCTGGACAAGCCGACCGAGATCGCGCAATACGATCAGGCGTTCGGATCGATCTGGGAGAGTGCCCTGGACGAAGCAGCAACCAGGGAGCTGCTACGAAGAGCTATGGAGGAACTATGAACGGCGACAACGCTCTTGACGCCATCTGGCGCAAGTCCAGCTATAGCCATGCGGCCGACAACTGCGTCGAAGTGGGCGCGGTCCCGTGGCGCAAGGCCACGTACAGCCACGCGGCCAACAACTGCGTGGAGGCGGGGAACCTACACGGCGCGGTCCTGGTGCGGGACACCAAGGACGGTGGGCAAGGGCCAGTGCTGCGAGTTACGCGGGGTGATTGGGCGCGGTTCACCGCATCAGGCCTGGACTGAGCGGAGCACCGTGGGAACGCCCGCGAGCGGTAGATAGCTCGCGGGCAGATTTCGGCGCGCCCGCCGGGAGCGTGCTGCCGCACGCCTCGGCTTGGGGGCACTGCCAGGCCCCTGTTCGCGCGGCACTCCCTCGCTGTCGCCAGCCTGCGGTTAGCTGGACGGCGACGCCCGCAGCGGTACTCGCGCGGCAAGCAGAGCAACGGGAGGCATCATGGAGTACACCCGGCTGGGAACGTCCGGGCTGGTGGTCAGCAGGCTCGCCTGCCGTGGAGCCCCCTGGGCGCCGGGCGGCTGGCCCGCCCCTGGGGGGAGAAGGGCACGACCCGGGGCGACATCAACCCCGACACCGACCCGCAGGGGCGGCCGCTGCAGCTCGACTCCGACCGCGCCATCGTCGAGG
>DATBEM010000065.1:0-1858 GCA_036276115.1 Trebonia sp. | reverse complement strand
CTGGCCGAGGCCGAAGGGTGGGACGCGGTCACCACCCGCCGCCTGGCGGCCGAGATCGACTACAGCCAGCCCGTCCTGTACAGCCACTTCAAAGGCAAGGACGCCATCATGACCGCCGTGGCTATGGAGGGCTTCGCCGAGCTGGCCAGCGAACTGCACGCGGCCGCCGGTTCGGCCCCCGGTCCCCGCGCCGCCCTGGCCGCCACCGCCGCGGCCTACGCCGCGTTCGCCGAACGGCAGCCCGCGCTGTACGACGCGATGTTCACCCACGCCGTCGACCTGCCGTTCGCGACCCCCGAGGCCCCGGCCCCCCTGCGCGACGGGTTCGCCGTGCTGCGCCAGGTCGTCGCGCCCCTATCCGGCGACGACGACCCGGAAACCCTGACCGAGGCCTTCTGGAGCAGCCTGCACGGCCTCCTCACCCTGATGCGCAGCGGCCGCCTCCGGCCCGACGGCCACGACCGCCGCCTGGCCCTGCTGGTCGCCCGCTTCTCCCCACCCGAATGAGCGTGTCCTCCCGCCGCAGCCACCCTCCTGCCGGGGGCCGCATGATCATGACCTTCGTCGTGGTTCGCGGGGCTCGCCGGCCTCCGCTCGGGCCGGTACCGAGTAGCCCGCCTGCGGCCATGGTCATGAGTCAGTTGGCCCAGGTGAACTACTCACTTTGACGGGCTTGTCGGGCGGCGGCGGGGGAAGCCCGGGCCAGGTGAGCGAAGTGAGTGTGATGCCGCAGCCGCTGGACAGGTTGGCCGGGCTCCTGCCCGAGGCGCAGGCGGCCCGATTGGAACGGAAGCTGGCCGGGGCGGCCGCCGCCCTGGCCGGACGGGCGGTGTGGAACATCAGCGCGACCGCCGCCGGCGGTGGTGTGGCCGAGATGCTCTACACCTCGGTCGGGTACCTGCGCGCGGCGGGCATCGATGCCCGGTGGTACGTGCTCGACGGCGACGAGGAGTTCTTCGCGGTCACCAAACGTCTGCACAACGCCGTCCACGGCGTCGGCGACCCTTCAAGCCTCGGCCCGGCGGCCCACTCGGTCTTTCAGCGGGCGCGGGACCGCTACCTGCCCGGCTTGCGGAGCATGATCCGCAGCCAGGACCTGGTGGTGCTCCATGACCCGCAGGCCGCGGGGCTGGTCGGCCCGCTGCGGCGAGCCGGGGTGCGCACCGCCTGGCGGTCGCACATCGGGCGGGACGAGCCGAACGAGCAGTCGCGGGCCGGATGGGACTTCCTCCGCCCGTACGTCGAGGACGCCAACGCGTTCATCTTCTCGCGGGAGCAGCACGCGCCGGGCTGGATACCGCCGGAACGGGTGTGGGTCATCCCGCCGTCGATCGACCCGCTGTCGGGCAGGAACCGGCCGATCCCGCGCGCGCAGTGCAACGAGATCCTCGCCCGGGCCGGGCTGCTGTCCGTGGGCGGCGCGCCGCCGGCGCCCGGCATCCAGGGCGCGCCCGCCCCCGGGCCGGGGGCCCGGCTCGTGGTCCAGGTCAGCCGCTGCGACCGGCTGACGGACATGGTCGGCGTGATGACCGGGCTGGCCCAGGCCGACCCGCCCCGGGACGTGCACCTCATGCTCGTTGGGCTCGCCGGGCCATCGGTGGCCGGCGTGAGCGACGACCCGGAAGGCGCCGAGGTGCTGGCCGAATGCGTGGCCGCCTGGCACGAGCTTCCCGGGGTCGTCCGCGACCGGGTGTCGCTGGCCAGCATCCCCATGGACGACCTGGCCGAGAACGCGGCGATCGTCAACGCGGTCCAGCGGCACGCGGCGGTTGTGGTGCAGAAGAGCATCGCGGAGGGGTCCGGCCTCACGGTGGCCGAGGCGATGTGGAAGGCCAAGCCAGTGCTGGCGACGGCGGTC
>DATBEM010000064.1:0-7248 GCA_036276115.1 Trebonia sp. | reverse complement strand
GCCGGACCGGCCTGCGCCGGGTGTTCAAGATGCCGACCATCGGGCCCATCGTCCGGGAGGCCATGCAGGCCAACGCCGCCCTGCGCGCGTACTCGGGCTTCATGATCTTCTTCCTGGCGTTCATCCTGCGGACGGTTCACTTCCCCGGCACCCCGGACAAGCTCGCCCTGGGCGAGATGATCGCCGCGGCCGGGATCGGCGGGTTCATCGGCACGGGCATCGGGTCGGCGCTGCGCTCCCGGGCCCCGCAGACCATCGTGTTCGGGATGCTCACCCTGGCCACGATCACGACGGCGCTGTGCGCGGTGTTCTTCAGCCTGTGGGCCGCCCTGATCGTCGCGCTGGCCGCGGCCCTGGGCCAGGCGCTGGTCAAGCTCGCCCTGGATTCCATCCTGCAGCGCGAGATCGGCGAGGAGGTCCGCTCGTCCACCTTCGCGGTGTCCGAGACGCTGCACCAGCTGTCCTGGGTCGCGGGCGGGCTGGCCGGGCTGCTGATGTCGCTGACCAACAGCGGCGTCGCGGGCCTGTCGTTCGCGGCCGCCGCGCTCGGGCTGGCGCTGATCGCGATCGTGCTCGCCCGGCGCCGCCGGGTCCTGCGCGGCCGCCAGGCGCCCACCGAGGTCAGCAGCGCGGCCCGCTGAGCTTCCCGGGGCGGGTGGCGTCCTCCGGGGAGCCCCGGCGGCCTCAGGCCTCGATGTCGCCGGCCACGGCCCGCAGGACGGCGCCGATCTTCTTGGCGTCGCGGCTGTCCGGGTGCTTACCTCGGCGGTAGGTGTTGGACACGCCGTCGAGCAGCTTGATCAGGTCCTCGACCAGCACGACCATCTCGTCGGGGTCCTTCCGGCTGACCTTGGCCACCGTGGGCGGCGGCTCCAGCACGCGGACCTGGAGCGCCTGGGTGCCGCGGCGGCCCTCAGCTACGCCGAACTCGACTCGCTGGCCCGCGCGCAATGACGTCCCCGTGGATTCGAGCGCGGTGGAGTGCACGAAAACCTCACCGCCGTCATCACGGGTGAGAAAGCCGAACCCTTTGTCGGCGTCATACCACTTCACCTTGCCAGTGGGCACGAGCGGGAACCTTACGCGAAGAGGGACAGTCAGTGTGCGGCGCCGTCACCGGAGCCATCTCATCAGGCTATCGGTTGGCAGCCTGTCTCGGCGATGCCAAAACTGGCCGGGCGGGTCGGGCGACGGAACTGGCCAGCGGCGCCCCTCATGTCAGCGGTGAGCCTCAGCTGAATCGCCCTCGCTTGTTCCACGGCTCGGCCGACTGCTGGCGTGCCGGCCGCTGGCTGCGCCAGGCCAGGTAGACGGCCCCCAGGACGGCGACGACGCGGCACAGGTGACCGCCGAAGATCCAGGCCTCGCGGAAGTAGTCACTGAAGGTCGCCTGCCTGCCGCTCAGCGAGACGTCGGCGCCCATGCCGACAATGACGGCGAACAGCGGGATGGCCAGACCCAGCCACTTGTCCCGGACATCCCAGACCCTCGAGGCGAGCGCCAGCGCCGCGCCCAGCAGCCAGACCGGCGGGTACACCGCGCCGCCCAGCCCGATGAGCACGACGCTCGCGGCCTCCAGCGGCCGCTCCCGCGCCCGCGCGGCGGCATAGCGCGCGGCCTTCCGGGCCAGCGCGCCAGCGGCCTCCAGCGCGCTTGACGGCCGGGACGGGCGGCCGGGCCGGGGCTCGTTCCCGCGGGGCGCGGCTCGTCCGGGCGCGGCCGGGCCGGCCGCAGCCGGACGCGGCCCGGGCGGGCCAGCCGGACCAGCCGCTGCGGAGCCGGGCGCAGCCGGATCGGGCGCGGACGCCCCGGACCGGGACAGAAGGCGGGAGAGCCAGGGCCACGGCAGGGCAGGCGGGTGCAGGGACGCCCGGAGCCGCGAAGGCCCCGCCGAGGCGGGGCGGGGCGGCTTCCAGCCCGCCCAGCTGCTGACGTTCTGGCCCGTCCCCCTTGTCCCCGGAGCACGTGGGCCGCGGCGGGCAGGCGCGGGTTCCGCTGGAGCGGCCCCGGCCCCGGCCTCACCCGCGCCCTGGCCATCACCCGGGCGCTCCTGGCGGTCGGGCTCGCGAGTGGGATCGGAGGCAGGCGCCGCATCACGCGGGCCGTCGTCTTCCGGAGGGCGGGCAGTGCCCGGGCGGCCCAGGGCTTCGCTGTCCACAACATCGCCGGCGCTGAAGTCGCCGGGGGCGAAGTCGCCGGGGGCAGCCCCGTCCGCCGGCCCGTGACCGTTAGCGGCCACCCGCCCGTTGAACGACGGCGGCGAGGGCGCGGCCGCCGCCTCTCCAGCTACCGGCGCGCCCCCCGCCCACCGCCCGATCACGGGCGCGCGGCCCGCGTCCGGCGGCCGGTCAGCCTCCGGTGCCGGGCCGGAGCCGGCGGAACCCGGCTCGTCGGCTCGGGCCTCGGCGGCGTCCTCCTCGACGGCATCCTCCTCGACCGCCTCGACGACGACCTCCTCAACCGCCTCCTCAACCGCCTCCCCGACGGCTTCCTCGACAACCTCCTCGACCACCTCGGCGGCGGCATCCTCCTCGGCCGCGTCCCCGGCTCCCGCCACGGGCCCATGGCCGTTGGCTGAACCCCGATTGGCGGCCGGGTCGCTCATGCCCTGCCACGGCCAGCCCAGCCGCCGGGGACGGGGCCGGACATCGGCCGGCAGCGGAGGCGGCTCGGCCGCCGCCGCGGGCGGCCCAGGTGAGGGCTCGGGAGTGGCCGCGGCGGGTCCGGGCGCAGGTTCCCAGATGAACCCGGCAAACCCGCGAAGCGGCTCCTGGGGTGCGCTGGCGGGCGGCCCCGGCACGGGCCGGGACACAGACTCCGAGGGCGGCCCCGGGAGCGGCTCGTCGCCGGTCGGCACCGGGCCGGTCACCACGTCGCCCGCCAGCACCTGGCGCGGGGCGCCACCGCGGGCCGGGCCGTCCCCGGCGGCGCCGGCCGAGTCGCCGTCGGAGACGTCGGGCGCGGCCGGGCGCGGCACGGGCACCCCGGACAGCGCACCGCCCGACGGACGCAGGCGGTCCCGCCACGCGCCGCGGGCGGACCGCGGGCGCCGCTGCCGGGTCGGCCGCGAGCGGGGCGGGCCAGCGCCCGGCGGCGGCGGAGCCGTGGCGTCCGGCGGCTGAACCGCGAGGCGGTCGCACTCGCGGGAAACGAGCGCCGCCGGGTCACCGAGCCCGTTCAGGAACCGGGCCACCCCCATCGGGCTGACCGCCCCGGCACCGCGCGTGTTCTGCTCGATCAGCTCGCGGGTGCGCGCGACAAAGGCGCGCCGGTCCTCGGGAGAGAGGCGGCCGCGCGCAGCAACGGACACGCGATTGACGTAGTCGCGGATCAGCTGCTCCTCCGGGGGGTTCACAGCCCGATAATCCCCCTTCTGACCGTGCTTGTGGAGTCGGCACGCATGAAAATCAGGCTTATGGCCGAGAACGCCTCAGGTGCGCCGGGGCCAATGGCAGAAGGCGGCCCCGGCGCTAACCGGGACCGCCTTCTGCGTTGCTTCAGCCGTGTCAGCGGGACGCGCCCGCTGCCCATCCTGACCGCGCGTGCGGGCAGGTAGAGGGGCTAGAAGTCCATCTCACCGCCACCCGGCGCGGCCGGCGCCGGGGTCTGCTCCGGCTTCTCCGCGATGACTGCCTCGGTGGTGAGGAACAGCGCCGCGATGGAGGCCGCATTCTGCAGAGCAGAGCGCGTCACCTTAGCCGGGTCAATGATGCCGGCGGCGAACATGTCAACATACTCGCCAGTGGCCGCGTTCAGCCCGAAACCGGGCTCCAGCGACCGCACCTTCTCCGCCACCACGCCGCCCTCAAGGCCGGCGTTGATCGCGATCTGCTTGAGCGGCTCGTCGAGCGCGCGGCGCACGATCTGCGTGCCCGTGGCCTCGTCACCCGACAGCTCGAGCTTCTCGAAGGCGAGCTTGCCCGCCTGGAGCAGGGCCACGCCGCCACCGGCGACGACACCCTCCTCGACCGCGGCCTTGGCGTTCCGCACCGCGTCCTCGATGCGGTGCTTGCGCTCCTTGAGCTCGACCTCGGTCGCCGCGCCGGCCTTGATGACGGCCACGCCGCCGGCCAGCTTGGCCAGCCGCTCCTGCAGCTTCTCGCGGTCATAGTCCGAGTCGGTGTTCTCGATCTCGGCGCGGATCTGGTTCACCCGGCCGGAGATCTGCTCGGGGTCACCCGCACCGTCGACGATGGTCGTCTCGTCCTTGGTGATGGTCACCTTGCGCGCCCGGCCCAGCAGGTCCAGGTCCGCGTTCTCCAGCTTGAGGCCGACTTCCTCGCTGATCGGCTGACCGCCGGTCAGGATGGCGATGTCGCCGAGCATGGCCTTGCGGCGGTCACCGAACCCGGGCGCCTTCACCGCGGCGGACTTGAACAGGCCGCGGATCTTGTTCACGACCAGGGTGGCCAGGGCCTCGCCCTCGACGTCCTCGGCGATGATGAGCAGCGGCTTGCCCGACTGCACCACCTTGTCGAGGAGCGGGAGCAGGTCCTTGTTGGCCGACACCTTCGAGTTGACGATGAGGATGTAGGGGTCCTCCAGGACCGCTTCCATGCGCTCAGGGTCGGTCACGAAGTAGTGCGAGATGTATCCCTTGTCGAAACGCATGCCCTCGGTGAGCTCAAGCTCGAGGCCGAAGGTGTTGCTCTCCTCGACGGTGATGACACCTTCCTTGCCGACCTTGTCCATCGCCTCGGCGATCATCTCGCCGATCGCGGTGTCCGCGGCCGAGATGGAGGCCGTCGAAGCGATCTGCTCCTTGGTCTCCACGTCCTTGGCGAGCTTGGACAGCTCCTCGCTCACCCGCTCGACAGCCGCCTCGATGCCGCGCTTGAGCGACATCGGGTTGGCGCCCGCCGCCACGTTGCGCAGGCCCTCGCGGACCAGCGCCTGGGCGAGCACGGTCGCCGTCGTCGTGCCGTCGCCGGCCACGTCGTCGGTCTTCTTGGCTACTTCCTTGACAAGCTCGGCGCCGATCTTCTCCCACGGGTCCTCGAGCTCGATCTCCTTGGCGATGGACACACCATCGTTGGTGATCGTGGGGGCTCCCCACTTCTTCTCAAGAACCACGTTCCGGCCCTTGGGGCCGAGGGTCACCTTCACGGCGTCAGCGAGCTGGTTCATGCCGCGCTCGAGGCCGCGCCTGGCGTCCTCGTCAAACGCGATCATCTTCGCTGCCATTAGGCTCCAGTCCTCCCGGAACTTGTTGCCTTGCAGTCCGATCGGGCCGATGCCCGCGACGGACGGCCGTCCCGGCGGGCAGTCCCTGCCTGCCGCCAGCTCGGCCTCACCGCGCCCGATAACGCCACTGCGCTGTCACTCTCACCCCGAGAGTGCCAACGCCTTGTTTAGCACTCTGCCGGGGAGAGTGCAAGCCAGGCGCCTGCCTGCGCAGGTCAGCGGCGGGCGGTCTTCGTCGCGAGACGTCCGCATGGCCCCGGGAAAAGGCGAAGCCCGGCATCCCGGGTCCCGGGATGCCGGGTCTCCCGACATGTAACTTCACTGACCTCACACGGTGCGGACGGCCTCCGCCTGCGGTCCGCGCTCGGTCGTCGTGATCTCGAACTCCACCCGCTGCCCCTCTTCGAGGCTGCGGTAGCCATCCGACTGGATGGCTGAGAAGTGGACGAATACGTCCCTACCACCGTCTACCGCGATGAACCCGTAGCCCTTGTCCGCGTTAAACCATTTGACGGTGCCCTGAGCCATTACCCAACAACTCCCTAACTCTGCGCTGCGGGCCCCGCCCTTGCTATGCGGGACCCGGTCGATCGCGGCACAGGCCAGGCATCGCGAAAGCTGAGCTTGCCGCTTACGCCGTACCAACAGCGACCGGAAACGACTTTACATCGTGTCGTGCGTCACTGCGCCCACTTGCGCCCCTAAATCAGCGGGCCTGTCCGGGTGGCCAACCCCGGATCAACGGGGCGATACCCGCTGACTGCCCACCTGACACGCCGGTCGGCGTGTCAGCCGAGGTCAGCGGGCTGCTCAGCCGCCGGCCACGGCCGGGATGACGGACACCTGCGCGCCCGACGGCACCGGGGTGTCGAGGCCCTGGGCCAGCCGGACGTCCTCGTCGCCGACGTAGACGTTGACGAACCGGCGCAGCTGGCCCGCGTCGTCCAGGATCCGCCCGCCCAGCCCCGGGTAGGAGGCGTCCAGGTTGGCCAGGACCTCGCGCAGCGTGCCCGGCTCAGCGGCGACTTGCGCCGAGCCGCCGGTGTAGGCGCGCAGGATGGTGGGGACGCGCACCGACACGGTCATGCCCGGCCCGCCGCGCTGCTCGGGCCGGCCGCCGCCTCGAGCGCCGCGAACTCCGCCAGCGTGGGCCGGATCGGGGTCAGGGCGGGCAGGGTGGGCGCCACTGCGTCCAGGGTCTTGAGCCCGTCGCCGGAGTTGATGATGACGGTCTCGGCCGCCGGGTCAAGGTGCCCGGAGTCCACCAGCTGGCGCAGCGACGCCAGGGTCACCCCGCCTGCGGTCTCGGCGAAGATGCCCTCGGTCGCGGCCAGCAGCCGGATCGCGTCGATCATCTCGTCATCGGTCACCGCGGCCAGCGCCCCGCCGGTCCGCCGGACCACGTCCAGCACGTACGGGCCGTCGGCCGGGTTGCCGATGGCCAGCGACTTGGCCAGCGTGTTGGGCCGGACCGGCTGGACGACGTCCTGGCCGGCGTTGAACGCCGCCGTGACCGGGGAGCAGCCCGCCGCCTGGGCGCCGAACACCTTCCAGCCCGTATCGGGGACCAGGCCGAGCTCGACCAGCTCGCGGAACGCCTTGTCGATCTTCACCAGCTGGGCGCCGGAGGCGACCGGCACCACGATCTGCTCCGGTAGCCGCCAGCCGAGCTGCTCGGCGATCTCGAAGCCGATCGTCTTGGAGCCCTCGGCGTAGTAGGGGCGGACGTTGACGTTGACGAAGGCCCAGTCCTCGCGCTCGTCGGCCAGCTCGGACGCGAGCTTGTTCACGTCGTCGTAGCTGCCCTGAACCGCCACCACGGTGCCGCCGTAGATCGTGGTGCCCAGGATCTTCTGCGGCTCCAGGTCGGCCGGGATGAGAACGACGGAGCGGATGCCGGCCCGGGCCGCCGCCGCCGCGACGGCGTTGGCCAGGTTGCCGGTCGACGGGCAGGCCAGGACCTTGAAGCCGAGCTCGATGGCGGCGGCCAGGGCCACGGCCACGACCCGGTCCTTGAAGGAGTGCGTGGGGTTGCTGCGCTCGTCCTTGACCCACAGCGACCGC
>DATBEM010000063.1:0-41774 GCA_036276115.1 Trebonia sp. | reverse complement strand
GGCCCTGAGCAGGGCGGCAACCCGTGGCCCCTGAACCATGCCGAGCGCGACAGCCTCCCGCGCGAACCGGCTCCGGGCGAACTTCTTGCCGAGGAGCCCGGATCGGATGGTCTTCACCGCGACCGGCTCACCGTCCTCGGTGACCCCGAAGTACACCGTCCCCATCCCGCCCTCGCCGAGGCGTCCCCGCAACGCGATGCCGCCCAGTTCGCGCGGGTCTGCGTGGTTGAGGGATTCCATGCTCTCCTGCCTTTACCCGAACGAGACGATTCGATGACCCTGAGGTACGTAGCCTAGTAAATCCGATTGCCTTTTGTGCTGCTTTGAATCCTGCCCGTACTACCGTGCGGGCGATGCAGAATATCCAGCATGCGCGGCTACGTGGGCGTTACGGACGGAGACTGGTACCGGTTCCTGGCTGACCGGCCGGAGGTGCCGGTGGTCAACTTCTGGCGGCCGGGCGGGGGGCGGCCGTTCCGGGCGCTGGAGGTCGGGGAGCCGTTCTTCTTCAAGTCGCACGCGCCGCATAACCGGGTCGTCGGGGGCGGGTTCTACAGCGGGTTCGCGGCGCTGCCGGTGTCGGAGGCCTGGGAGATGTTCGGCCCGGGGAACGGCGTCGCCAGCGTGGCCGAGATGCTCGCGCGGATCGCGCACTACCGGCGGGAGCCGATCGGGCGGAACGAGGACCCGGAGATCGGGTGCGTGCTCGTCCGCGACACTACGTTCTTCCCCGACGACATGAGTCACGAGCCGCCGCCGAAGTTCGCGTCCAGCATCGTCCAGGGCAAGGGCTACGACCTGGGCGACCCGGAGGCGGAGTCCTACTTCCACGTGCTCATGCAGCTCGTGCTGGGGACGCCGATTCCGGTTGACCTCAAGCTAGGGCGGCCGTGGCACGCGACCGGGCCGGTGTTCGGGGAGCCTCGGCTCGCACCGTACCGGCTGGCGCAGCGGGCGTTCCAGGGAGTCGTGCTCACCGCTTACCACGGGCGCTGCGCGATCTCCGGGTCGAAAATCCGCCCGGTCTTGCAAGCGGCCCACATCCGGCCAGTGACGGCGGACGGGGAGAACCGGCTCGACAACGGGCTCCTGCTGCGATCGGACGTGCACACGCTCTTCGACCGGGGGTACCTGGCGGTCGATCCGGGGCACCGGCTGCTCGTCAGCCCGCGCCTGCGGGCCGACTTCGGCAACGGGGCGGAGTTCTACGCCAAGGCCGGGTCGGTCATCGCGCTGCCCGACCGGCGGCCGGACCGGCCAGGGCGGGAGTTCCTTCAGTGGCACCTGGACACGATCTTCAAGGCGTCGTGACCGGCTGCTCGCCAGCTTCCCGGGTGAAGGGTAACCGTAAGGCCAAGAATATTGCGGATCCCGCATGACTCGGGCACTCTTGGTATGCATCACGGTTAGCACGGGAAACATTCGCGAAGAGTAGTCTCGCGGGGGTCACTTGTTCCTTCCTGAGCAGTTGCCCGAGCTGCGGCGCAAGGTCCGGGCGCAGGCGGCGCTCGATGCCGTCGTGCTGGAGGAGCTCACCCGGCAGGCCCGCGAGCTGGCGCCCGCGGTGCGGCCGATAAGGCCGCGGATGGCCACCGCCGTCGCGCTGACGGCCGCCGACGGGGGCAATAACGCGGTCGCCTTCAACCCGTTCGAGCTGCAGGTTATCCGGGTGGTGGATTCCCAGGGCAAGGAGCTGTTCCTTGACGTGGTCTCGCCCGCGACCGATGTTGCGGAGCTCAGCCAAATGCACCTGCAGCAGCGCACCGCCCTCGGGCGGCTCATGGGCGACCTGGGGGCGACCAGCCTCAGCGACCTGTCGGCCATGATGAGCGGGCGCTCGCGGCGGTGGGTCGAGGTGTACCGGGACCTGTGCGAGTGGGCCACGCTGTATGAGCTCATCGCCCACCACGACTTCGCCGCTGACACGCTCATCGTGCGCGACGGGCTGCTGCGCACCACGATCTTCACCCGCGACACGCTGGTGCGGCTGGGCGTGCTCATCAAGCAGGCGATTGACCGGCAGGCGAAAGAGAACCGGCGCCGGATCTGGCTGGCCGGGCTGGCCAAGAGGACCAAGGTGCTCGATCATTACCGGCTGGCGATGTCGCTAGCGGGGATCTTCGACCGGGGCACTCCCTGCTTCGTGCCGGTGCCACGGGAGCTGCAGGAACGGGTCTACCACGCCAACGCCGACTACCTGCGGACGCCAGAAGAACCCCAGGCGACCGACAATATCGGGGCGATGTTCTTCGTGCGGTTCGGGCCGCACGCGGGCGACCCGATCTGGACCGCTGACTTGCTGGCCTGGCAGCGGGGGGACGCGCAGGCGATATTCGGCCACCTCCAGGCGGACGCGGCGGCCGGGTTCCCGGTCCCGTTCTACCCCTTTAGCCTCCAGCAAGCGGACGCGCACGCCCAGGTCGCCGACCTGGACCTTGACATTATCGAAGACAGCCTGGTCAGCGCGGTGCGCGACATCGTCGCGGCCGACAAGCGGCACATCATCGACGCGCTGCGCCTGGCCACCCAGAACGTGGCCGCCCGGCGGTACGGATGAGGCGGCACTGCTTGTGAGGCGGCACTGCTTGTGAGGCGGCACTGCGGATGAGGCTGTTCGAGCCGGACGCGATCGTCGGCGTCTTTCGCGGGTTCTCCGCCAGCGGCATGGAGTTCCACGCCGACCTGGTCCTCCCCTACCGCGATGAGCTCCAGTCGATCCCGATGCACGGGCAGTTCGTGCTGGTCCAGCTGGAGCACGCGGACGAGGCGGTGCTGGGCCGGATCACGGCGGTCGCGGCCGAGGGGCGGCTGGTCTCCCCGATCGGGGAGGACTACGCGATCCGGGCGATGCGCGATGACCGGCCGATCCCCGATGAGCTGCGCGACCAGTACCTGAAGTACCGGGTCGACATCCGCGTGCTCGGGGTCGAGCGACTGAGTGGCGACAAGCTCATCTTCGTGCCCAGCCACCGCCGGCTCCCGCACGTCGGGGCGAAGGTCGCGCTGTGCTCGCCGGAGATCTTGCGCGAGGTGGCCAACGCGAGCACCGACGAGAGCCGGGGCGCGGAGATCGGGTTCCTGGCGTTCGGGGAGTTCATCTACGCCGGGGACGACCCGCGGGCCACCGCCGAGGACTGGATGGTCCTGCTGCAGCCCGCCATCTTGCCCCGCTTCCAGGCCGCCCAGCTCGTGTCGCGGCGGACGTTCGTCTTCGCCCGGGCCGGGTTCGGCAAGTCGAACCTCATCAAGCTGCTGTTCTCCCGCCTGTACGCCACCGACCCGGCCCTGGACGCCCGGGGCGGCGCCAAGCCGGTCGGCACGATCATCTTCGACCCCGACGGCGAGTACTTCTGGCCTGATTCGGCCGGCCGCCCGGGGCTGGCCGACGTGGACGCCCTGACCGAGCGGGTCGTCATCTTCACCGCCCAGCAGCCGCCGAGCGCCGCCTACGGCTCGTTCGTGGTGGACACGGTCAAGCTGGACATCCGGCAGCTCTCGCCGCAGCGGGTCCTGTCCATCGCGCTCCCGGCCGAGCGGCAGGACCAGCAGAACGTCACCAAGCTGAAGTCGCTCAGCCCGGACCGCTGGACGGCGATGGTCGACCTGATCACCGCGAACCGCTACGACACCGACCCGGCGCAGGTCCGGCGGCTGTGCGGCATCAAGCCGGCGAACGAGGAAGTGCAGACCAACGCGATCATCGGGAACATGGTCCGGGTCGTGGACGCGCTGCACGACCCGTCCAGCCAGCTGCTGCGGGCGCTGATGACGGCGCTGCGGGCCGGGAAGCTCTGCGTGGTCGACATCTCCCAGCTGCGGGGCCAGCGCGGCCTGCAGCTCGCGAGCATCGTGCTGGCCGAGGTCTTCGCCCACAACCAGCGGGAGTTCACCAAGGCGACCCCGCGCAACATCCCCGTCCTCGCCGTCCTGGAGGAAGCCCAGTCGGTGCTGTCGCCCGGGACGGCCGCCGAGGACAGCGTGTTCGTGTCGTGGGTGAAGGAGGGCCGCAAGTACGGCCTCGGGGCGGTCCTGGTCACCCAGCAGCCGGGCAGCATCCCGCCCGAGCTGCTCAGCCAGGGCGACAACTTCTTCGTGTTCCACCTGCTGTCGGCCGGGGACCTGACCGCGCTGAAGCGCGCCAACGCCCACTTCTCCGACGACCTGCTCGCCACCTTGCTGAACGAGCCGCTGGTGGGGCACGGGATCTTCTGGTCCAGCGCCCCTGGCACCGACCGCAGCGCCCGCCCCTACCCGCTGCCGGTCCGGGTGCTGAGCTTCGAGGCCGAGAACCGGGCGCTGCGCGACCCGGCCTACGCGGGCGCCCCGGTCGACTGCTACGCGGCCCGGCTGCGGGGCAAGTTCCGGGCCGCGCTGGCCGCCGCGACCGGCACCCCGGCGATCGGGGCGGCGGGGGCCGCGCACCCCGCCGCCGACGACGATGCCCCTCCTTCTGATGCCGAGGCCGCCTACCGGCGGGCGGCGATCGACGCGCTGCGCCGGCGCCCGGACTTCGCCCGCCGCCTGTCGGGCGCGGGCGGCCTGCCGTGGGGGCGGGTCCAGGCGTGGCTGGCCCAGGTGGCCCCGCCGGAGGAGGTCGTCGGCAACCGCTTCGACTGGGCCCGCCAGGTGGTCCGCCCGGCCCTGGTCGCGATCCTCGGCCCCGAGGGCTCGGGCTGGCGGACCGAGACCCGCCCGCGGCCCGACCGGCCTGGCTCCTCCCAGGCCTGGATCCTGCTGACCGACACCATCGAGCACGTCGATCCCGCCCCGCGCCCGGAAGACCAGCCCGGCTAGCGGCCGAGCGGCCGGCCCACGAGTGGCTGGCCCAGCCGGTAAAGTGGCCCATTGGCATTTCCGGCATAACCGATGAGCAGGCGGGGCATGAACAGGCGCGCGGATTTGGTCCGGCAGACCGTTGGTGAATGGACGAAGACGCTTGTCGATCTCACCGGCCGCAATAGCCTGCTCAACTACCGCGACCTTAAGCTCGGCACCCTGGACTTGACCAGTGCCCGCGATGACGTTATCGCCAGCCTGCTCAGCGGGAAGGCGGTCCGGGCGTCCGCCCTGCTCGACGAGGCCGAGCAGCGCCCGCAGGCGATGGGCCGCCTGCGAGCCATCCACAACAAGGCCAAGGAGAACTCCGAGGAACGCGGCCTGGAGACCGCATCTCTTGGCTGCGGCCTCGCTACCTGGGAGAATAAGAAGGCAACCGCCTGGCAGCCGTCCGCCCCGGTGCTCTTGATGAGCATCTCGCTGCGGCCAATCGGCGCCGCGCACGACGATTTCGAGATATCCGCCACCGGCGAATTGGAAGTCAACCCGACGCTGCTTCAAGTCTTGCGGGCGGACTTTGGCTGCGAGATCGACCGGGCGACGCTGCTGGCGCACGGGCCGGACCACGTCGCGGACGAGCCCTGGGACCCGGAGTCCGCCTTTCAGTGGCTGAGCGGGCAGGCCAGCGCGGTGCCCGGCTTCCGCGTCGACCGGCGGATCGTGGTGGCGAACTTCGCCTACGCCAAGCTGGAGATGGTCCGCGACCTGGAAGCATCCCTGGCCGAGCTGGCCGGGCACGACCTGATCGCGGCGCTGGCGGGCGACGCCGAGGCCCGGGCGGCGATCCGCGCCCAGGGGCCCGGGCCCGACGCCGTCCCGGGCCTGGACCAGACGCCGCTGAGCGATGAGTTCCTCATCCTGGATGCCGACTCCAGCCAGAACTACGCGATCAACGCCGTCCTCGGCGGCCAGAACCTCATCGTCAAGGGGCCACCCGGGACGGGCAAGAGCCAGACGATCGCCAACCTCATGGCATCGCTGGCCGCTCGCGGCAAGACAGTGCTCTTCGTGGCCGAGAAGCGCGCCGCGATCGAGGCCGTCACCAAGCGGCTGGGGCAGCAGGGGCTTAGCGACCTCGTCCTGGACCTGCACGGCGGGGTCACGTCGCGGCAGGCGTTCGCGCGGTCCATCGGGCAGGCGCTGGGCACGCTCGCGCAGACCCCGCGGGTGGGCAACGAGCAGGAGCTGGCGCGGGTCGAGCAGCACCGCGACGAGCTCAACGCCTACGTCCGGGCGCTGCACGAGCCGCGCCAGTGGGGCCAGTCGGTTTATGAGATGCGGGCTGAGCTGCTGGGGCTGGACGGCGCGGGTACCGCGTTCCGCCTGTCTGGCCGCAGCGTGGCGGCCCTGGACGGCGCGGCCGCCCGCGCGGCCGAGGCGGACCTCGCCCGCTACGTCGAGCTGGGCGGGCTGTCACTCGCGGCGAGCGACAGTGCCTGGGCGCACTCGCCGATCACCACGGCGGACCAGGCCCGCCAGGCGGCGGACACCCTCGGAGAGGTACTGGGCAGTACTCTCCCGCAAACCGGGCGGCTCCTTGACCAGGGCTGCCGGGCGACGGGCATCCCGTTCCCGGCGACCATTGCCCAGGCGGCGCCGGCGGCCGAGCTGTGGACGCGGATCGCCGCCCTGGGCGCCCAGTTCTCCCCCGCGCTCTACACGCTGGACCTGACCGCCGAGCAGGCGGCGCTGGCGCCGACGGCGCGGGGCGGCTTCGGCCGGCTCTGGGCATCGGTGACCTCGCCCGCCTACCGGGCCGCGCGAGCACGGGTCCGCGCGACCGCGCTAGCCAGCCCGGGGATTCCTGATCGCTCACTGGCATCCGGGGTTGCCGCCGGCCTCGACGTCCTCGGCCGCTGGGCGGGGCTCGGCGGCGAGGGAACCCCGCGTGCACCGCAGAACGCGGCTGAGGTCACCGCGTCCTGCCAGCAACTGCGTACTCAGCTGGCCGAGGTCGAAGAGCGGGCTGGTCGGGCCGGCCTGGCCGAGCTGCCGCTGGCCGGCTGCCGGGAGGCGCTGGGCCAGCTGGACGCTGAGCGGGCCACCCTGGGCAGGCTGCCCGAGCTGCACCGGCTCCGCTCGCGGCTGGAGTCCGCAGGCCTGGCCGGGCTGCTGGCTGACCTCGCCGTCCGCCAGTCACCGGCCGGCGAGGCGGTCCGCGCGTTCCGGCACGCGTTCCTGCGCTCGGTCCTGGACCACCTGGCGCTCACCGACCCGCTGCTTGGCCGCTTCTCGGGCGAGACGCACCAGCGGGTCGTCGCCGAGTTCGGTGCCGGGGACCGGCGGCACCTCGCGGCCACCCCGGGCCGGGTCAGGCGGGCGCATGCCGAGCGAGCGGTGCAGGCCCTCAACGCCTATCCGGACGAGGCGGCCCTCGTCCGGCGCCAGGCCGCCCTCAAGCGCAAGCACCTGCCCGTTCGCACCTTCGTGCGGGACGCAGCCAACGTCCTGCTGGCGCTCAAGCCGTGCTGGGCGATGAGCCCGCTGGTGGTGAGCCAGCTGCTGCCAGCCGCCCCGTGCTTCGACGTCGTCATCTTCGACGAGGCGTCGCAGATCACGCCGTCCGACGCGGCGACGTCGCTGCTGCGCGGGCGGCAGCTGGTCGTCGCAGGCGATGACAAGCAGCTGCCGCCGACTGCCTTCTTCGCCTCCGCGAGCCGCGATGACGACGCCGATCCAGGCGACGAGGCGGGCGAGGAAGCGCTCCCACTGCTGGCGGGAACCGCTGGCTTCGAGTCCATCCTCGCCGCCCTCGACTCCCTGCTCGGGTTCCGAACGCTGACCTGGCACTACCGGAGCCGGGACGAACGGCTCATCGCCTTCTCCAACCAGCACGTCTACGACGGGATGCTGACCACGTTCCCCGGCACCGGCGGGGACCGCGTGCTGCGCTTCGTCCCGGCTTCCCCGTCCGCGCTCGGCGACACCAACAGCCCCGCGCCCGAGGTCAACGCCGTGGTCGACCTGATCCTCGAGCACGCGGGCGAGCACCCCGACGAGTCGCTGGGCGTCATCACGATGGGCATCGCCCACCGCAACCGGGTCGAGGAGGCCCTGCGCCAGCGGCTCCGCGACGACGCCGCGCTCGCCGCTGAGCTGGGCGAGTTCTTCGATGAGGGCCGCGAGGAGAAGTTCTTCGTCAAGAACATCGAGCGGGTCCAGGGCGACGAGCGGGACGCGATCATCTTGTCGGTCGGCTACGGGAAGGACGCGGCCGGGCGGCTGCCGTACCGGTTCGGGCCGCTGCTGACCGAGGGCGGCGAGCGGCGCCTCAACGTGGCCGTCACCCGCGCGAAGGGCCGGCTCACGCTGGTCTCCTCGTTCAGCGCCCATGACATGGACCCCGGGCGCTCGTCCGCCACGGGCGTCAGGCTGCTGCGCCAGTACCTGGAGTACGTCGAGTCGGGCGGGACCAGCCTGGGCAGCCAGGTCGCGGACCGGCCGCCGCTGAACCCGTTCGAGGCCGACGTCCGGGACGCCCTGGCCGCCCGGGGACTGGGGCTGACGCCGCAGTACGGGGTGTCCGGGTACTGGATTGACTTCGCCGTCCGGCACCCGGCCCAGCCGGGGCGCTGCGTCCTCGCCATCGAGTGCGACGGCGCGACCTACCACTCCTCGCCGAGCGCGCGCGACCGCGACCGGCTGCGGCAGGAGCAGCTGGAGCGGCTGGGGTGGCGGTTCCACCGGATCTGGTCCACCGACTGGTTCACCCGCAAGCAAGCGTGCGTTGACGCGGCGGTGGCCGCCTACGAGCGGGCGCTCGCCGAGGACGACGGCGGGCGAGCGGTCCCTGGGCCAGCAAACCCTGCGCCAGCGGGCCCTGCGCCGGCGCAACCCTGGCCGGGCCAGCCAGCCGCCACGCCAGGATCCGACCCGGTGCCCGCGCCCGGGGGGCAGGCAGCCGCCCGCTCGACGCGGAACCCGGCCCTGAACCCCGGCCTGGTTCCCGGTTACCCGATCGGCGATTACACGAGTCCCGAGCTCCGGCAGCTGGCCGCCTGGATCAGGTCTGACGACGTGCTCCGGACCGATGACGAACTGCTGGCCGTGATGATGCACGAGCTCGATTTCCAGCGGCAGGGCGCCCGGATCGTCGCCGCTCTCAGCCAGGCGATCGCCGAGACGCGCGGCTAGCTGGCCCTCAGTCGCCGGTGAAGGCGCAGAACTCGTTGCCCTCGGGGTCGGCCAGCACGTGCCAGCGGACCTCGCCGTCAGCCGCGCGCAGGACGGTGGCGCCCGCCGCGACCAGGGGCGCCACGTCGGCGGCGGACACGTCCCAGTGGACGCGGTTCTTGACCGCCTTCGGCTCCGGCACCGGCACGAAGTCCATGGTGGCGATGGGCATGCCCGGCACCTCGGCCAGGGTGAGCCAGCCGCCGCCGTTGTCGGTCACCGGGGTGTCGTAGACCCGGCCCCACCAGCGGGCCAGGGCGCCCGGGTCGGCGCAGTCCACCACCAGGCCGTGCAGCCGCTCGGCCGGGAGCTCGGGGCGCGGGAACGCGCAGAACTCCCCGCCCTCGGGGTCGGCCATGATCGTCCACCGGCGCGTGCCGTGCTGCGGCTCCACGACCGTCGCGCCGAGGGCCGCCAGGTCGGCCAGCGCCCGGGCGTAGATGTCCAGGTGCACCCGGTGCTTGGCCTTCTTCGGCTCGGGAACCCGGTTGACCCAGATCCGGTGCTGCGGGGCCGGCCCGGTCAAGGCGCCGTCACCGTCGTCGAACAGCTCCCAGTCGCGGCCGAGGACGGCCGCCCAGAACGGGCCCAGCCGGGCGGTGTCGCCCGCGTCCAGGCACAGGTCCTTGAATGTCGCGATGGCCATGGGGACAACCTAGGTGGTCCCGCGGGTCGCGCGCATCCCGTTAATCTCAGCCGAATTCAGCTCAGCCCGTCTCGTTGAGCGGGTCGATGATGAACTTGGCGGACGCCGACTGGGCCGACGCCTCCGTGTCGGACACGGTGACGGTGACCTGGAAGCGCCCGGTCGTGGTGGGGGTACCGCTGATCACGCCGCCGCTGATGCTCAGCCCCGGCGGCAGGTTCGACGCCGACCACGAGTAGCGCCCGTTGCCGCCGGACACGCTGAGAGGAAGGCTGAAGGACGCCCCGATCGTCGGGAACTGGTCCCCGGGACTCGAGAGCGCCAGCGTCGGGTAGGAGCAGGCGACGCTCATGCTGGCGCTCTTGGCGAGGCTGGACGGCGCGGTGACCTCCAGCGTGTCGGTGACCGACCAGCTGTTGGACGACGGGCTGACCGAGTCCGAGACGTTCACGCTGCCGCCGGCGGGGACGCTGGCCGTCCCGGTGCCGGAGCTGGTGCCGTTGGACCGGGCCCAGTGGTAGGTCACGCTCGTCGCCCGGTTCGAGCCGATCGTGCCCGAGGCGGTGAGCGCGGGCAGCGTGCCCGGGCACGCCCCCGTCAGCGCGGCGGGCGAGCTCACCGACAGCGACAGGACGGGCTTGGGGGCCACGGTCGGCGAGGGCGTCGTAGTCGGGGCCTTGGTGGTGGGGGTGGCGGTGGTGGGCGTGGTCCCGGCCAGGGTCGGGGTGGCGGTCGCGCCGGGCACCGTGGTGGTGGCCGACGGGGTCGCGGTCGGCGTGGCGGTCGTGCTCGCCGTCCCGCCCGGGCTGGCGCTGGCGTCGGCGCCGGGGGCGGTGCTCCCGCTGCCGCTGGGGCTGCCGCCGGCCCCGGCGCTGGGGGTGCCCTGGGCGGTGGTGCTCGTGTAGGCACTGTTGTTGCCGGTCAGGGCGATGCTGGTGGCGGTGATGGCGACGATCAGGCCGACCCCGATGGCCGCCCCGGCGATGGCGGTCTTCTTGTGGTCGGCCAGCCCCCGGCCCATGCGGCTGAAGGTAGCGCCCATGCTGGAGCCCGCCAGCGCGGAGCCGGCCCCGCCGGCGACGAGCGCGCCGCCGAGCAACAGGAGCAGGGCGGCCGCGCGCTCGCCAAGGTGGTTGCGGCCGCGTTCCTCCCACTCCGGCCCGTAGACCGACGTGGCCACCCAGTCGAGCTCGGCGATGAACGCGGCGGCGTCGCCCGGCCGGTTGCGCGGGTCCTTGGCCATGCCCCGCGCGATCAGGCCGCGCAGCGGCTCATCGACCAGCTCGACCGGTACCTCGGCCGACTCGTGCTGCACGGCGAGCTTGCCCAGCGACCCGGAGAACGGGGTCTTGCTCGTCAGGCACTCGAAGAAGACGGCACTGGCGGCGTAGATGTCGGACGCGGGGGTCGCGGCCCCGCCCGCCCATTGCTCGGGGGCCATGTAGAGCGGGGTCCCGGCGGCGGGGGCGTTGCGGCCCGCCCGGACCGCCACCCCGAAGTCGGTCAGCTTGCTGTGGCCGGTCCCGTCGACCAGCACGTTCTCCGGCTTGTAGTCCCGGTGGACGATGCCGAGGCCGTGCGCGGCGGCGAGGCCGAACAGCGATCCCTTGAGGACCAGCAGGGCGGCCTCGGCCCGGGTGGCCCCCTGGCGGGTGATCATCTCGTGCAGCGAGACGCCGTCGACCAGCTCCATGACGATCGCGGCGCCTTCCCCGGGCGCCTCGATGTAGTCGAACAGCCGCACGACCTCGGGCACGTCGAGCGACCGGAGCAGGCCAGCCTCGTCCCTGAACGCGGCCAGGAACCCCGGGTCGCGAAATAGCCTGGTGGCGAGGTACTTCACCGCGACCGGCCGCCCGCTGGCCTCGTGGATGGCGGCAACGACCCGGCCGGATGCCCCCCGGCCAAGTTCTCGCTGCTCAACGTACCCAGGCACTGCCCATGCACTCACCTGCCGAGCAAACCACAGATCATGCCCGCATGGGGCGAAAGCAACCCGCTTACCCCGGTAAATGGCCCAAGTTAATTGACTTTGTCCGATCCTGTGCCCTCGGCCCCGCGTCGGCCGAGCGGCCGGGCTCGCCATCGTTGTCCGGCGGAAGCGATACATTAAGGCACCTAGTGGTCAATTGCGCCGGAGGGGGCCGCGATGGCGACGCTGCGCGATCTGGATATCGTCCCTTTTAAGCTGGCCCCGGCGGGCGATCCGCCCGCCCACGCCGGGGACCGGTGGGCGGTCCTGGTGAAAGACGATAAGCCCGTGAGCGCGGTGGCTCCGGGTACCACCGTGGATGGCGATGCCGCCCTGCCGCCCATCATCGTCGCGGCGGCTGACCGCGACCAGGATGAGGCATTCGACTCCGGCGCGTTCGCGGTCGCCAGCGACGTGGCCGCCCTCGTCCTCCTCGACGGCGACGAGGTCGCCGGGGTGGTCGCCGGGCACGCCCTGCGCGCGGCGATCGGGCGCGGCGCGATCCGGGGCGAATTCGGGGTAATACTGCCCGGCGTGCCGACCACGATTGACTGGATTAGCCGGTCCTGCACCTACGCCGAGAACGGGGCCACGTGCGGGACGCCGGAGCAGTTCATCGCTCCCCCGGCCGTCATGCCCGCTTGCGCCAATCCCCGGGGCCTGGCCGCCCACCAGTTCGGCTGGTAAGCGCGGGCGATGTTCAGCACCCTCTTCGACAAGGTCACCGGCCTGTTCGACAAGCGCTTCGTCCTCGGCCTGCTGCTGCCGGCGCTGGCGTTCGCGGCCGGCGTCGCCTGCCTGGCGGTGACGATGACGGGCTGGACGAGGGCGCTGGCCTGGTGGCAGCACCTGGACGGGACCCGGCAGGTGTCCCTCGGGGTCGCCGCCGCGGCCGCCATCGTGCTGGCCGCGACGATCACCGGGTCCCAGGTCAACGCCATGACCCGCGCGCTGGAGGGCTACTGGCGGTGGGAGTGGGCGGATAAGGTGCTCGGCGGCCCCGGCCGGAGGTTTGAGGGCTGGCGCAAGCGCCGCCTCGCGCAGGACGCCTCGGACGCGGGGTACCTGCGCAGCTCCCGGGCTTTCGGATCAGGCGAGGTCAAGCGGATCATGCCAACCCGGCTCGGCAACGTGCTGCGGACGGCGGAGAGCTACCCGGGCGACAAGGAGCGGTGGGAGCTGGATGCCGTGTTCTGGTGGCCCCGGCTCTACCTCGTGCTGCCCGACAGCGCCCGCTCCCAGGTCGATGACGCGCGGGCGGCGCTGGACCAGCTGATCGTGCTGGCCTGGCTGTCGGGCGCGTTCGCGGTCGTCGCCCTCGCCCTCACCGGCGCGGGCCTGGCCCTCCCGGTCGGCCTGGGCTGCGCGGGGGGCGGGCTGCTGCTGTCGCGGGCGGCCTACCAGGCGGCGGTCACGTCGGCGGCGGCGTTCGGCGAGCTGCTGCGGGCCTGCTTCGACCTGTACCGGGGCGACGTGCTGAAGCAGTTGGGCTGGGCGATGCCGCCGACGCTGGCCGAGGAGCGCGAGCTGTGGGCGGCGCTCGGCCAGCAGCTGTACCGGCGCGGCGTGAGCACCGCCCGCGACGCGCTGCTGAAGGCCCCGCGCCAGCCTCCCCCGGCCGCCCCGGCCGCGGGCCCGTGACCCGGGCCGCGCCCAACGGACCCTGATAGTAAGGAATCGGTGTGATGAGCGACGATTCGAGGTTCTGGATCCTGCCCTACGCGCACGTGGTGGGCCAGGAGCAGCTGAAGCTCGCCCTGGAGCTGTCCTACCTCGCGCCGGGGATCGGCGGGGTGCTCGTCAGCGGGCAGCGGGGGACGGCGAAGTCGACCGCCGTGCGCGCCTTCGCGATGATGATGCACGGCCACCTGCCGGTGACGTTGCCGATCAACGCCACCGATGACCGGGTGGTCGGCGGCTGGCACCTGGACAAGCTCATGCGGGGCGAGCCCGAGCCGCAGCCCGGCCTGCTGGAGGAGGCCGGGGAGCACGGGGTGCTCTACGTGGACGAGGTCAACCTGCTCGATGACCACATCGTCAACATCATCCTCGACGCGGCCTCGACCGGGGTGCTGACGGTCCAGCGCGAGAGCCGCGACGAGGCGATCGCGGTCCGGTTCAGCCTCGTCGGGACCATGAACCCGGAAGAGGGGCCGCTCCGGCCGCAGCTGCTGGACCGGTTCGGCCTGATGGTGGCGGTCGAGGCCGAGACCTCCCCCGCGGCCCGGCTGGCGATCCTGGAGAACGTGCTGGCGCTGGACGAGGCCCGCTACGGCGGCCAGCCGGGGCTGCTGGACGCCGGCTACCACGCTGACGGGGAGCTCAAGCAGGCGCTCAGCGCGGCGAGGGACCGCCTGTACGACGTGTCCGTCGCCGGCATCAAGGCGCTGTGCACCGAGGTCTGCGCCGCCTTCGAGGTTCCCGGCCATCGCGGCGACCCGGTCGTGCTGCTGGCGGCCCGCGCGCTGGCCGCCCGGGAGGGCAGCGCGGCGGCGACGGCCGATCACGTCCGCGCGGTCGCGCCGCTGGCGCTGCGGCACCGGCGCCCGGGAGCCGGGCCGGGCGGGCACGTCCGCTGGGCCCCCGAGGACGATGCCACGCTCGCCCGGCTGACTCAGCCGGCTCCCCCCGCCGTGACAGCACTGCCCGCCGTGACAGCACTGCCCCCCGTGACAGCACTGCCCGCGCCGACAGCACTGCCCGCCCCGGAGGCTCCGTCCGCCCCGGAGGCGAGCGCGGGCGCATGACCGACCGCGCGCGTGACCTGGCCCGCCTGCTGGCGGCGGCGGCCCTGGAGCCCGCCCTGGACGGGATCTTGCTGCTGGACTCCTCGCCCGCCTGGTTCCTGGCCGCCGCCGACCGGTACGAGGAGCTGCTGCGGGCGGCCGGCGGGCGGGCGCCGCGGCGGGTCATCCTCGGCTCGCGCGAGTCCGAGGACGACCTGTGGACGCGGCTGGCGGTCCGGGAGCGGCCCGACGGGCGCCGCCAGCTCGTGCCCGGGCCGGGGCACCTGGTGCAGGGCCCGGACGACCCGGTCATCGTGCTGCTCGTCCCCGACCTGACCCGGCTGTCGTTCGCCGCCCGGCGGGCGGTGGCCATCCTGCTCGACGCCCCGGTCGCCCACCTGCAGCGGCACGGGGCCGACCGCGAGTGGCGCCCCCGGGTCCGCTGCCTGGCCGCCTGCCCGGCCGCCGCCATCGGCCAGGCGTCGCGGCACCTCCTGGAGCGGCTGCCGGTCCGGTTCGCGGCCGGGCCGGGCGCGCTCGGCCCCGATCCGGTCGCCAGCGTGCCTATGACGGCGCCGCCCGGCGCCACCGTGGCCGAGGCAGTCCGGGCAGCGACCGCACGGGCGGTGCCGACGGTCCCGGGCACGATCCGGGAGCAGGCTGTCCGGGGCCTGCCCGCCGTGACGCCGCTGCGGCGGGCGCTCGCGCTGTTGCGATTGGCCCGGGGCCTGGCCCGGCTGGAGATTCCAGTCCCCGCCGGCCCCGGCCAGCTGGTGGCAGCGGAGCACGTTGACGAGGCCCGGCGGCTGCTCGGCCTGGCCCGCGCGCCAGCGGCCGAGGCGGGCGCGAGCGGGGACAGCGACCCGGTCTCGCCGCCGCCCGGGCGGGCGACATCCGGCGCGCGGCGCTGGCAGGACCTGATTGATGAGTTCGACGCCCGGCGGGCGGCCGGGGGCGAGCCGGGCAGCGGGCCGGGCCGCGAGGCGGTCGGCCCGCCGGCCCGCGACCCGGCGGGCACGGTGGCCGCCTACCCGGGGGCCGCGCTGCCGGGCGGGACGGCGACGCTGCCGGGCGGGCCGCGTGACCCCTACCCGGAGGACCGGCGGTGGACCGTCACCGCCGAGTTCTCCTACCTGACGACGCAGGACCAGCGCGTCGCGGGCGTCTTCGACCTGCGCGGTGACCCGGTGGGGACGCGGCCCGCGACCCACCTGCGCGACATCGCCTGGACGCCGACGCTCATCGAGGCGGCGAAGTACCAGGAGGCCCGCCGCCGCCTTCGCGGCGGGCGGGCCGGCCCCGGGCTGATCGTGTCGCCCGCTGACCTGATGAGCTACCAGCGCATCCACGGGCAGCGGTACCTGCTGGTGCTGGTGCTCGACTACACGTGCCTGGACCGGGTCAACGTCGCCGGGGTGCTGGCCTCCTACCTGGACTGGGCCGCCTGGCGGCGGGCGGCCGTCACCGTGGTGGAGGTCGGGGCGGCCGGCCCCGCCGGGGCCGGCTCGCCGCTGCGGGCGCGATCCTTCGCCGCCCGCAACGCGCACGACGCTGTCGCCAGCGGCGCGCTCAGCGAGCCCCGGGGCGGGGCGACGCCGCTCGCGCACGGCCTCGACCTGGCCCGGGCCGCCCTGGCCCGCAACGCGCGGGGCGACCGGTCGGCGGCGCTGGACGCGTGGCTGGTAGTCGTGACCGACGGGCTCGGGAACATCCCGCTGGCGGCCAGCCGGTCGGGCGCGGTCAGCTACCCGCTCGCGGGCGAGGGGATCGCGGACTGCCTGGCGGTGGCGGCCCAGCTGGCGCGGCTGCGCTCGGTTCACTCGGTCGTCATCGCCCCGCCCCGGCCGCCGCTGCCGGAGATGCCGGCCCGGCTGGCGGCCGCCCTGGGGGCCGGGCTCATCCGGGCGACGCCCGGGGAGCGGGGGTGAGCGATGCAGCCTGACCCGGGGCAAGCCGTCGTCACCGCCCCGCCAGTCGTTCCCGCCCTGGACGCGCTGCCCGCTCCCGAGGTCGGCCTGGAGGCGACCGAGGTCGACCCGCACCGGCAGTGGCTGGAGGCCACCGCGCTGCTGCAAGTCCACGCGCACGGCGACGGCCTGGTCTTCATCGGCCTGAATGCCGTCTGCGACCCGCTCGAGCCGGACCGGGACGAGCCGTACGCCAAGCCCGACCTGGCGCCAGCGGGCATGGCCGAGACCGGCGCGACCAAGTTCCCGGGCCGCCTGCGGTACCTGATGGAGGAATGGTCGCAGACGCACTCGGCCATCACCGCCTGGATCAACCGGCTGCGCCGTCGCTTCGGGGACCGGCTGCGCCTGGTCATCTGGGACGACGCCAGCGGCGGCGTCCCCTGGGAACTGCTGTGGCTCGACCCGGTACCCGCTGACCCCGCACCTGATGACCCCGCACCCGACGACCTCGCACCCGACGACGCCGTGCCCGACGGCTCGCTGCCCGGCGGCTCCCTGCCCGGCGGGTGGCTGGGCGCCCTGGTCAGCGTCACCCGCTGGTTCACCTTGCGCGACGACGCCCGCAACCCCTACTCCGACCGGCCCCAGCACTGCCACGGGCGCATCGTCGCCCACCTGGACGGCGTCCAGCGCCGCCGCGAGTACGCCACGATCAGGCACTACACGCTGCAGCCGGAGGACGAGATCGCCAACCTGCGCAAGTTCCTGGCCCGCGTGCGCGACCACGCCAGCGATCCGGCCCTCATCTACATGGCGGCCGAGGGCGCCCACGGGGACCACCTCACGTCGTTCCGGCTCGGCTCCCAGGAGATCTGGGAGCTGAAGGGCCGGTTCCGGGCGCTGCGCCAGTACAACGGGGTGGTCTTCCTCAACTCCTGCCACTCGGGCGTCGTGCTCAACGACCCGCAGCTCAACGACGGGAAGCTGCGCGGGTTCGCCCAGCTGTTCCTGAGCGAGGGCGCCCAGGGGGTGATCGGCACCCTGGGCGCGGTCGGCGACAACAACGCCTTCCGGGTGATCGCCGCGCTGGCCGGGACCGCCGGCCGCGACCCGGTCGAGGTCGCGAGCGTGCTGCGGGACCTGCGGGCGCAGGCCGCCCGCGAGGCCGACGAGCGCGCTGAGGGGGACGAGGCCGACGAGCGCGACCTCTGGACGTTCCACGACATCTTCATGTACGTCTATTACGGGAACCCGGCCACGACCCTCCAGCTGACCAGGAATCCGACCAGTGCCTGATCCCGACGCGGCGACGCTGTCCATCGAGCCAGTGATCAGCTGGCCCCGGGACGCTGCCCCCGGCCAGCGGTACCTGCTCACCGTCGACCTGCGCACGTCCCAGCGGGCGGAGGCGTGGCCGTTCGCGGACGAGGAAGTCGCCTTCAACTGCCTGCTCGACGCGCTCCCCCTGTTCACCGCGCAGCTGCTGGACGACCCGGTCCTGGTCGTGCACAAGTTCGGCGGCACCTACCGACCGGTCCGCTTCCTGCTCACCGGCCGCGACCTCAGCCCGGCCGACACCGCCGGCGGCGTCCCCGACGCCATCTGGCTGACGCTCAGCACCGCGTGGGGCGTCCCGGTCCGGACGGTGCGGCTGCCGGTCCGCTTCGCGCCCGGGACTGGGGGCGGGAACTGGGCAGGGGCTGGGGATGTGGCGCGGCTGCCGCTGCCGCCGGCCGTCGGGCCAGGCCCGGCTGAGCGAGACGCCGCCGAGCCGGACGGCGACGGAGCGGACGCGGACGAGACGGGCACCGGCGGGCCCGGCGCGGCCGAAGGGGACGCGACCCGTCCGGGCACGATAGCCCCGGACAGCGCCGGGCCGGCCGCGCGGGAGCTAGCCGCGACCGAGGCGGACAGCACCGACCGGGCTGCCACCGGGTCGCCCGTGCTCGACTACCTGACCCTGGGCGCCCTGCGCCTCGTGGTGGAAGAGCTCGAGGACATCACGCACTGGCGCTGGGTCCTGCTCGATCACGCGACCGGTGACTTCCTCACTGACCACGAGGTCTACCTCGATAGCAAGGCCTGGCAGTTCACGGCGTTCGCCGACCTTCCGGGATACCTCTTGTCGCAGGGCATGGCGCCCGACCGGTGGGGAACCCCCGAGGCATCCCGGATCGTCACCGAGCTCGGCGCCTGGATCGGCGGGCAGGTGCTGGGGCCGGGCGCCGACATCCTGGCAGCGCGCGGTCCCGTGACCGTCCGGGTGGTGATCCCGCCCTGGGCGCGGGATCTCCTGTTCCTTCCCCTGGAGCTCGCTCACGTGAACGGCGCCCCCCTCGCCGCTGCGGGCATCACGCTGGTCACCGAGTACGCACCCGACGCCGGCCCGGCTGCCGCCGGCCGGCGGCAGCCGACGCACGACCGGGTGGAGGAACGGTTCCGGGAACTGGCCGCCGCCCTCGCGCCCGGCGCCCCGTTCCCGGCGGAGGAGCAGCTGGCCCGGCGCTACGACGCGACGCTGGCCCAGGTCCGCCGGGCACTCGCCGACCTGGTGATCGAGGGCATCGCGGAGCGCGGGCGGGAACCGGTCATCCTGGCCACCACCAGTGCCAGCGGGGGCAAGCGAGCGGGCGACCGGCTGCGGGTGCTGGCCCTGTTCAGCGCGCCCGATCGCCGCAGCCAGGTGAACCTGCACCGGGAGCGACGGGCGCTGGCGCGGCTCGCGGGCCGCCTGGCCGCGTCCGGCCGGGCGGCTGACATCCGGGTGCTGCAGTACGGGCTGACCCCCGCCGTCCTGCGCGACGCGCTGGCGGAGGCCGAGGGCTGGGACGTCGTCCACATCGCGGGACACGGCTGGCCGGGGGAACTGCTCCTGCGGACCCCGGCGGGCGAGTCCAGCCCGCTCAGCCTGGCCGACCTGGCCGGCTTGCTCGAACCGGGGCGCGACCGCATCAAGCTGGTGACCGTCTCGGCTTCCGCCCCGGCCGCCCTCGACGCGGCCGAGGAAGAAGTCCTGCGCTCCGTGCCCGACCCGGCCGAGGTGGGCTCCGGAGCTACGCACGCCCCAGCCGGGATCGCCACCGCAGCAGCGGGCACAGGCATCGCTCACATCGCGTTCAGCGCCCCAGCGAGCGGCAGTCCTGGGGTTGCCGGCGGCGACGCGCAGGCCTCCGGCATTGCGGCCGTAGACCTCGCCTGGCGACTTGACTGCGCCGTGCTCGCGATGCGCTACCCGGTCGCGGACGAGTTCGCGGCCGCGTACAGCGAGGTGCTCTACGAGCTCCTGGTCGCCGAGGGGCAGCCGCTCGCCCGGGCGGCGGGGACGACGATGCGGCGATTGCTCGGCGCGGTGCCCGCGCTGGTAACCGAGGAGCCGGGGTTCCCTGCCAGCTGCGCGGCGATGCCCACGCTCATTGGCGGCCGGGCGGCGTCCACCGTGCTCGCGGCCCCGCGCAATACGCGGTCGGCCGTCACGGGCGCCCTATCCGGCAAGATGGCGGGGTTCCCGGCCGAGCCGGAGCGGTTCGTCGGGCGGACGGGACTCCTCGCGCGGGCCAGCGCGGCCCTCGCGGCCGGGAGCGGGCAGGCCGGCGTGCTGCTGACTGGGCCGCCTGGCGCGGGCAAGACCGCGTGCGCGCTGGAGCTCGCCTACAGTCACGAGCACGCCTTCGACGACCTTGTGTGGTACCGGGCACCCGATGAAGGCGGTGGTGATACCGCCAGCGCGCTGGCGGATTTCGCGGTGATCCTGGAACGCCACTTTCCTGGCCTTGAACCGCTGCGCCGCCTGGCCGACCCGGCGGAGTTCCAGGACTTGCCACGGCGGCTGAACGACCTGGCCGAGGACCGCCGCATCCTGATCGTGATCGACAACATCGAGTCGCTGCTCACCGAGATCGGACTCTGGCGCGACCGCCGCTGGGGTCATGTTCTCGAGGCGCTGAGCATGCACGCCGGGCTGGGCCGGGTGATACTGACCAGTAGCCGGCTGCCCGCTGCCCAGATCCCCGCAGTTCCGTCCGGACTGCGGATTGAGCAAGTCGGCATCCTCTCGACGGACGAGGCGCTGCTGCTCGCCCGCGAGTTGCCGCGCCTGCGGGCGCTCATCCATGTAAGCCTGCCTGGCGCATCTGAGAAGGCCGGGAATCGGCTGGCCCGCGACGTGCTGCGGTTCTCCCGGGGCCTGCCCCTGTTGCTTGAGCTCGCCAACCACATGGCGGCCGACCTGCGCGGGCTAGCCGACCTGCTACTTGACGGCGGCCATCGGTGGGGCGACAGGCGCGACCGCCTCACCTCAGGGGCGACGGCGCAGACGGACGACTCCCAGGATGCGCTCCACGCCTGGGTTCCCGCCGTAACGCGAGCACTGTCGACCGCCGGGCTAGAGCTATTCTGGTTCGCCTGCTGCGCCGAGGCGGCCGATCGTACCGAGACGGTCATCCGGCTCAACTGGGACAGCCTGTGGAGACGCCTGCACGGCGATGGCCCCCCGCCCGCCTGGCGCGGCCTTCTCCACACGCTCGCCGGCCAGGGGCTCATCGCCGCCGCTGAGGGCGGGCGCCTGGAGGTCCACCCCAGCGTCGCCGCGATTGGAGCCTCAGTTGCCGGTCCGCCGTTCCAGCGTCAGGTGGACGAAACGCTCGGCACCTTCTGGCTTGACGTACACCGGGCAAACGAGGCCAGCAGAGATGACGGGCGGGTCTTCGCGACCAATGTGGTTCGCCCCGGCCTCGCCGCCCTGCCCTACCTGCTGCGCGCGCGGGAGTGGGGACTGATCGCCTCCATCGCTGAGCGGGTGCTGGACGACGACTCCACACGGGGTACGGCGGCGGCGCTACTGCCGTTCCTGGAGCAGGCGGCGGCCAGTGACCCTCGCTTGATGCCAGTGCTAATCGAGGTTCTCGCGGTGCTGGCCCCGCGTGCGGCCGAGACGCGTGCTCGAGCAGGCGTCCAGGACGCTGCCGCCCGAGGCGATTACCCGGCGGCCACCGCGCTTCTCGGGCAGCTAATCGACCTCAGCGTCCGGAGCGGACAGCTTGAGGAAGCCCTGAAGCTCACGGAGGAACGCGAAAGCTATGCCCAGCGGGCCGGGCTGGCATCCGCGCACCAGTTCGTCATCGAGGTGCAGCGGCTGCAGATCTTCGAGGCAATGGGCCAGGCCGCACGGGTTTTCGCTGAGATCGAACGACTGCGTGACCGCATTGCGGCCGGAGCTTACGATGACGCTGGTCCCGTCCCCTGGGACGCCCTGGAGCTGGTACTCGACGCCGGACGGCGAGCCGCTGTCGCAACCAGCCGGTGGCCGGAGGCGCTCGACCTGAATGATGCGCTGCTGACCAGCAGGCGCGACCGTGGCGCCCCGCCCGGGGACATTGCCCGGACTCGGTTCAACTCGTCCATGCCGCTGCTGGAGCTCGGGCGGATCGATGAGGCACGAGAACTGCTGGCGCAGTGCGGCCGGGTCTTCCGGGAAACCGGCGACAGCGAGGGGCTTGGCCGGGTGACGGGCGCGCTCGCCCAGGTCGAGTCCCGGTCGGGCGCACACGACGCGGCCCTTTCGCTCGCCCGCGACGCCTTGCGGTACGCCTACCGGGCCGGCGAGGTACAGGCGATCGCGGCCGGCTACTACGGCCTCGGCGGCTACCTCCGCCCGGCCGGCCAGCCGGGTGAGAGCCTGGACTGTTACCTCCTGTCGGCCCTGATCGCCGCCTTGGCAGGCCAGGGCACCGAGGCCGAGCCGCTCCGGGCGGTCGCGAGCACCCTCCGGGAATGGGGAGAGAGCGTGCCCCGGCCGGGAAACGTGGCCCGGCTCTGCTCAGAGCTCGACTTTCCCGGGGCCGATCCGCTGCGGCTGCTGTCGACGCTCGCGGCCGACCCGGACGCGGCTGACGCGGCCCTGCGCGAGCTGATCGGGCGGGCCGAGGCGCTGGCGGCTGACCCGTCGGCTGATCTGTAGGCATCGCCGGACGCGGGCCGGGTAGCGAGCCGGGCACGGGGCACAACCTGATGCGGGACGCACCCGACGAGCTGGCCCGCATCGTGGCCGCCGCCGGGGAGGGGCGAGCGCCCCGGGCGGCGCAGGCGGGGCGAAGCAGGCAGCCGGGCCCGTGAGAGAAAGTCGCCCCGGAATTGCCAAGGCAAAGCATTGCGCCAGGCCGGCCTGGTCGGGTACGCATGCAGTATGACGGGAATGCGCATGCGGCGGGGCCACGCGGTGGCCATCGCGATCTCGTTCGGGTTCCAGGCAGCCATGTTCGCGGCCATCGGCGCTATCTCGTCGTACCTGAACTCGAACAACTCCGGCCCGGTGGCGGCAGCGGGCATCAACGAGACCAGTCCCGGCTTCGCCTGGGGTGGCCCGCCGACGGCGCAGTCGGACGAGCCGGGCCTGCGAGTCGGGCCGTTCTCGGTCTCGGTGAGCGACGGCACCCGCGCGGGCACGGACCTGTTCCCGCTGACCAGCCACCTGCCCTCGTTCACGGTCACGCCGGACTCCCAGGCGACCTTCACCATCACCGTGACCGACCCGGCCGGGCCCGTCCCGGCCATGATCGGGATCGCGAGCGCCCCGTGGGGCGCGGCTGGCCCTGCGGCGGGCGATGTGCTGATGGACACCACCCTGACGGCGGTGACGACCGACCTGACGGTCGGCTGGGCCGTGCCCAACATGGCCCCGGGCTCGCAGGAGCTGCTGTACATGTCGGCCGAGGGGCCCGACGGCACCGTCGAGGAAGAGCCGATCGCGGAGCTCACGGCCGACTAGGCGGGCTCGGGCACCCGGTCCTCGCCGCTGCTGGCGTAGACGATCGTCTGGGCCGGCGATGAGTTCTCGATGCCCTCGTCCTGGTAGCGGCGGTGCAGCCGCTTGATGAACTCGTGGGTGACCAGGTACTGGGCGGTGACCTCGGACGCCCGGAGGTTGACGTGGAAGTCGATGCTGTTGTCGCCGAAGGCGCGGAAGCGGACGGTCGGCTCGTGCCCGGGGACGGCGCCCTCGACGCATCGCATGACCTCGCGGCCCACCTCGCAGGTGACCCGCTCGACGTGCTCGAGGTCGCTGGCGTAGCTGACGCTGACCGCGACCGACACCGTCATCTCGTGCTGGGGCAGGTGGTAGTTGGTGACCACCGAGGAGGCCACGGTCGCGTTGGGCACCACGATGATGTTGTTGGGCAGCTGGCGGATGATGGTGTTGCGCCAGTTGGTGTCGACCACGTAGCCGGACATGCCGTTGTCGAGCTCGACGAAGTCGCCCGGCTGGACCTTGCGCGAGGTGAGGATGTGCACCCCGGCGAACAGGTTGGCCAGGGTGTCCTGCAGCGCCAGGGCGACCGCCAGGCCGCCGACGCCGAGGGCGGTCAGCAGCGGCGTGATCGCGACCCCGAGGCTGTCGAGCAGGACCAGTCCCCCGATCGTCCACACCAGGACCCGGGTGATGGTCACGAAGATGGTCGCCGACCCGGAGATGCCGCCGCGCGACGAGGCCCCGGCGTGCACGGCCGCCCCGGCCACCTTGGCGGTGCCGAGGGAGATGACGATCACGATGATGGCGATCAGCGCGTGATCGACGTCGAAGCGGTACTCGGCCCGCAGCGGCAGCGCCACCACGGCCGCCCAGGCGCAGTTCGCCGCCAGGCACCACGGGAGGATGGTCTTCAGGAAGTCCACCGCGATGTCGTTGCCGCGCCAGCGGAGCTTGCGCGCCTCCTGCATCTTGCGGGCGCCGCGCTGCAACCGGCTCAGTACCGAGCGCAGCACCACGGCGCCGACGACCCCCGCCGCCAGGTACGCCGCCGCTACGAGCCAGGTATGGGAGCTGACAGCTGCTGTCATCTTCTGTCCTTACTCGTCGGCTGATGAGTGCTGGTCCGCAGGTGAGGCTACCGGCTAGGGCGAGCCGGGACCGGGCATACCGCCGCAAGAGCGCCCAGGGAGCCGGGCGGGGGCTATGCCCCCAGCGACGCCCGCTGGCGGGCCAGGAGCGCGCGCTCGGCGTCGTTGCCAGCCCGGGCGATGGCCGCGTCATAGGCGGCTGCCGCCTGCCCCGGGCGGCCCAGGCGGCGCAGCAGGTCGGCCCGGGTCGCCTGGTACAGGTGGTACTCCCGCAGGCTCTCGTCCAGCTCGTCCACCAGGTGCAGGGCGTCCTCGGGGCCGGCCGCCTCGGCGACCGCGACCGCCCGGTTCAGGGCCACGACCGGGCTCGGGGCGAGCGTCAGGAGGATGTCGTACAGGGCGACGACCTGCCCCCAGTCGGTCTCGGCGGCGGTCGCGGCGGCGCTGTGGACGGCCGCGATCGCCGCCTGGACCTGGTAGGGGCCGGGCTGGTTGCGGCGGACGAGGTCGGCCACGATCTGCTGGCCCTCGGCGATGAGGGCGCCGTCCCAGCGCGACCGGTCCTGGTCCGCGAGCCGGATCAGCTCGCCCCCGGGACCGGTGCGGGCGGGGCGGCGGGCATGGGTGAGCAGGAGCAAGGCCAGCAGGCCGCGGGCCTCGGGCTCATCGGGCATGAGGGAGGCCAGCAGCCGGGCGAGCCGGATCGCCTCCGCGCACAGGTCCGCCCGGGTGAGGTCGGCCCCCGAGGTCGCGTCGTGGCCCTCGTTGAACACCAGGTACACGACCGCCAGGACGAACGGCAGCCGGTCGGGCAGGTCGTGGTCGCGGGGCACCCGGTAGGGGATCCCGGCGTCGCGGATCTTCTTCTTGGCCCGCACCAGGCGCTGGGCGATCGTCGGCTCGGGCACCAGGAACGCGCGGGCGATCTCCGGTACCTGCAGGCCGGCGATCAGCCGCAGCGTGAGCGCGATGCGGGCCTCCGGCGCGAGGGCCGGGTGACAGCAGGTGAAGATCAGCCGGAGCTGGTCATCGGGCACTGGTCCCTCCTCGCCCGGCCCTGGCTCGGCCCGCGCCTCGATCAGGGCGTGGCCCTGCGTCTCGCGGCGGAAGCGGCTCGACTCGCGGCGCAGCCGGTCCAGGGCCTTGTTGCGCGCGGTGGTGACGATCCAGCCGCCCGGGTTGGGCGGCACCCCGCCGGTCGGCCAGCGGTCCAGGGCGACGGCGAACGCCTCCTGGACCGCCTCCTCGGCGAGGTCGATGTCGCCCAGCAGGCGGGCCAGCGTCGCGATGGCGATGCCGGAGCTCTCCCGGTAGGCCCGCTCCACCACGTCGGTCATGAAGGTCCCGTCACTCCGGGTTGTCGCCGAACGGGCGGACCTCCACCGGCCAGCCGCAGGCCTCGGCGCCCTTGGCCGCCAGGTCCAGGGCGGCGTCCAGGTCGGCCGCCTGGATGACCCAGAAGCCGCCGATGTGCTCCTTGGTCTCCGCGAACGGCCCGTCGGTGATGACGACCTTGCCGCCCTGGGACTTGACGACGGTGGTGTCGGCGACCGGGTGCAGGCCGCCGGCGAACACGAACGCGCCCGACTTCACGAGGCCGTCGTTGAACGCGCCGACCGCCTTGAACGAGGCCTGCATCTGCTCGGCGGTCCACTGGCTGAGCGCGGACTCGTCGCTGTACACGGCAAGCAGGTACTGCTTCATGATGGTGTTCCCTCCGTGACCCGGCTGGCTGCCTGCCAGCCTCTCACAGAGTTCACGAAGGGCGCCCGCCAGAATCGACAGCCGCGCCCGCCCCCCAGAAGGTTACGCTTAGGTAACGAGCCTTCGGGGGCGGGGACGGGGACGGGGGCGCGGCCGGCCGTGGCGGCGGCTAGCGCTCCATCCGGGACTGCAGGTCATCGAGCCGCGCGTGGAGCAGGGCGATCTCGGCGGTCAAGATCGCGATCGGGGACTCGGCCGCTTCCTGCGCCGAGGCCGTGGCCGGCTGCTCGGGGGCCGGGGCGCCGGCGAGCGGCTCCAGGCCGGCGCCCGCCAGCGGCTGGTCGATGCGGACCTGGCCGTCGAGCCGGGCGGCGAACTCGTGCATGGTGAGGGACGGGCGGCCCACGGCGCAGCGGGCGCAGAACGGCGCGAGGTGGCGCCAGCCGACCAGCCCGGTGCCCGCGTCGCCCAGCACGAAGCCGGGGCGGCCGCAGGAGCACCACGCGTCGCGGATGACCCGGACCCGCTGCTTGCTGTAGCGCAGGCCGCGCTCGTAGCGGATGTAGCGCCCCGAGGCGACGACCTCCAGCAGCAGCGCCGAGCGGTTCTCGGTCGCGCAGCCGAGCGCCCGCGCCTCGGAGACCTCGTGCAGGCAGTAGAACCCGCAGCCGCACCAGCGGCGCGGGGCCGCGTGGCGCGGGGTCCAGACGCAGACCGCGTCGGCGCTGACCCCGTAGACCTGGTCGGCGCCGAGCGTCAGCCCGGCGAACCCGGCCCGGGCGCCGTCGGCCGACAGCACCGCGTGCGCGAGCTTGTACCCCGTGAACGGGCGGTCCGGCCGTTCGATGCCTGGCGCGGTGCCCGTTTTACGGAACATCAGCTTCCGCAAGATCGCCCGGCGGGTCGTGGGCCCGGGGGCCGGCGCGTACGCCGGCGAGGAGCCTTTCGGGACCGGGCCGAGGCCGTACGGGCCCTGGCCGCCGCGGTATTGCCCGGTGCGGCGCTGCCCGGTACCGCCCTGCCCGTTCTGCCCCGGTCCGTGCTGTCCCGGCCCGTTAGGGCCCTGCCCGCCGCGACCTTGCGCGTGCTGGCCGCCCACCCGTCGCTAACGGGCGGCCGTGAGCGGCCGGGTTGCCGCGATCACTGGCTCGGCCTCGGCCACCACTGGCATCGCCAGCGGCTCCGCGACCTCCGTTTCGATGTCCTCGACGTATCCCGCCGACTGCTCCTTGCCCAGCCGCATGGCCTACCTCCATCTCACGGGTCCCCGGCGATCGCCGGGGCAACTGTCCGTGCTTTACCCCGCCGGCCCGGCCTTTATCCAGGCTTCACCCGTTTTGGATACGCCAACCGGGTGAAGCCCTCCTGTATTGCCCACCATAGCCCGCCAGCTGGCGGATCACACGATGGCCTGGTAGACGAGCTGGCGCAGCTGCGACCGCAGCGGGTAGGCGCGCGAGGGCAGCAGCTGGGTGTACAGCGACGCGGTGATCCCCTCGGCCTGGTCGACCCAGAACGTGGTGCTGGCGGCGCCGCCCCACGAGATCTCCCCCGGCGAGGCGATGACCTTCCCCGCCACCGGGTTCAGGTTGACCGAGAACCCCAGGCCGAAGCCGACCCCCTCGTAGGACACCTCCGATGACAGCGGCCGCCCGAACGCCTCCAGGTCCGCCCCGCCCGGCAGGTGGTTGCTGGCCATGTAGGCGACCGTCCTCGGGCTGAGCAGGCGCTGGCCGTCCAGCGACCCGGCCGGGCTGCCGGGCAGGCCGAGCAGCATCAGCTGGAACCGGTTGTAGTCCCCCGCCGTGCCGACCAGCCCCTCGCCCCCGCCGAGGTAGCCCGGCGGCTCCTTCGCGTTGTCGACCGTGTCCATGCGGGCCGGCGTGCCGTCGGCGCCGCGGCCGTAGAGGGCGGCCAGCCTCGGCAGCCGGTCGGGCGAGGCGTAGAACGCGGTATCGGTCATGCCCAGCGGGGCGAAGATGCGGGTGGCGAAGAACTGGTCCAGCGTCTGCCCGGAGGCGACCTCGACCACGCGGCCGAGCACGTCGGTGGCGACCGAGTACGCCCACTCGGCGCCCGGCTGGAACAGCAGCGGGAGCCCGGCCCACAGGTCGCACGCCGCCGCCAGCCCGATCGGCGGGAGCTTGCGCAGCTCGAACCCGGCCGCCCGGTACATGGCGTCGACCGGGTGGTTGCGGTGGAACCCGTAGGTGAGCCCGGCGGTGTGCGTGAGCAGGTGCCAGATCCGGACCGGCTCGGTCGCGGGCACCGTGACCGGGGCCAGGTCGCTCCCGCCGGTGAAGACGCGGGCACCGGCGAACGACGGGATGAACGCGCTCACCGGGTCGGTGAGCTCGAACGCGCCCTCCTCGTACAGCATCATCGCGGCGACCGAGGTGACCGGCTTCGTCATCGAGTACAGCCGCCAGATGGTGTCGGCCTCGACCGGCAGCCCGGCCTCGATGTCGCGCTGCCCGCGCATGGCGACGTAGGCCAGCTGGCCGTGCCGGGTGACGGTCACCAGCAAGCCCGCCAGCTTGCCCTCGTCCACGTAGCGGCCCAGCCGGGCCTCAATCCGCGCCAGCCGCCCCGCGTCCAGCCCCACCTCGGCGGGGTCAATCTCGACCTTCAGCTCGTTCACGCTTGCCACAATGCATTCGGTCGCGTTCCGCGCGCAAGGGGCAGGGTGCTCCGCGCAAGGGGCACGGTGCTCCGCGCAAGGGGCACGGCGCTCCGCGCGCACGGGGCGGGGGCCGGCGTCAGCTCCCGTCCGGGTAGCCGCCCCGGTGCAGCACCATGGGGAAGTGCGGCAGCGTGGCGGGCGCGGGGACGCGGGCGCGCCAGCCCTCGGGGTAGGGAGCGGCCCCCGCGAGCAGGCTTGCCAGCGGCAGCCGGGCCAGGGCGGCCCGCAGCCCGTCGACCGCCGGCCCGAATCGCGCCCGCCAGGCGTCCTCGATCCCGGCCGCCAGTTCGGCCGACGCCCGCTGGGCGCGGGCGCCCCGGGGGGTCAGCCGGGCGATCCGCCAGCGGCCGCCCGCCGGGTCGCTGCCCTCGGCCGCCAGGCCGCCCGTGGTGAGCAGGCCCAGGGCCATCGCGACCGCTTCCTTCGATACCCCGGCCAGCGCGGGAACGTCACGCGAGCGCACGCCGTCCTCGGTCAGCACCCGCAGCACGGTGGCGCAGGCGGCCAGCGCCAGCGGCGACTGCTCCTCGAACTGCGCCGCGAACGCCAGCAGCACCCGCGACAGCAGCGCCCACAGCGGCAGTTCAGCCGCCGCCGCTCCCGCGAGGCGCGGGGCGGGCGCGGCCAGCGCGTCGGTTGAGGTTGGTGAGGCTGGAGGGGTGGGCAATGAGGCGGCGGCGGTTGACGGGGCGGCGGTTGACGGGGCGGCCAGCGCGTCACCCTCCGCCCTGGGCTTGCCACTGGCTAGCGCACCGTGGCCGGCAGGCGCGATGGCGGTGCCGCGAGGGCGACTGGAAAGGCCGTGGCCGAGGATGGGGAGGCAGTCGGGCAGGCTGGCCGGGAGCTGGGCGGCAATGGACGCCAGGGTCTCGCGCAGGCCCGCGACGACGTCGGGGCCGAAGCGCTCGCGCCAGCGATCCTCGACGACCGCGCCCACGGGCGCCCAGCCGTCGCGGGCCTGCCGTCCTGGCCCGGTGAGGCGGACGACCGCGTCGCGGGCGGGCTGCTTGCCGCGGGTCGGCTCGGGGTCGAAGGTGACGTAGCCCCAGCGCCGCAGGCCCGCGAGGTTGGTGCCGGTCCGGGCGGCGGCGCGCAGGGCCTCGACGGTGATCCCGGCGTCGGGCACGTGCCGCAGCGAGCTCGCCCACATCGCCAGGGAGATCAGCCAGGGGGCGTCCGGCGGCGCCCCCGGCGCGCGGCCGTGGCCGGTGGTCCGGTGGGGCAGCCGGCGCTCGGCCTCGTTGTCCGCCTCGATCGTGAACGCGACCAGCGCCCGCGACAGCAGCGCGGGCAGCGGCAGCCGGGCCCCATCGGCGTGGCCGGCGTCCGTCGCGTCCTGGTCATCCGGCACTGCCCCGCCCGGCGCGGCTGCCGTCAGCGCCCTTCTCGCGGGCACCGCCCTCCCTGCCGTCGCCTCCCCCTGCCCGGTTCCCGCTCCCCGGCCGGCCGCTCGCGCCGGCGCTCCGGGTGGCCCTTCCGGCGCGGCCATCGGGTCCGGGATTGCCCCGGCGGGAGACGGGACGCCCGGGTCCGCGGCGGGGATCGGGTGGGGCCGGGGGAGGTTCCCTGTCGGGTGCCGGGGTGCGGTGGAACTCTCCGCGGCATGGGCGGTGAGCAGGCCGGCCGCGTGCTGGCGGGCCCGGCGGGCCGGGTCGGCGGCCTCGCCGGGCGGGTCGACCGCCCAGCCGGCCCGGGCGAGCAGGGCGGTCGCCTCGGCCGCCTCCAGGGTGGAGCGGGCGGGCTCGCCGAGGTCCGCCACCCGCGCGCGGAAGCCCGCCCGGGTGTCCGGCTGGCCCGCCGGGCGGGTGAGCGACACGCTGATGGCGAGCCGGGCGCCGGGCGCGGTGACCGCGCGGAACTGGGCGAGGACGGCCTCGGTGACCGCCGCCTCCAGGTAGACGGCGATGCCCTCGAACAGGAACAGCGCCGGGCGGGCGGGGTCCAGGCCCGCGTCGCGCAGCCGGGCGGCGACGGGATCGGCGGTGAAGTCGGCGGCGATGAAGCGCACGTGGCTCGCGTCGAGGCCGAGCCGGGCCAGCCGGGCCAGCTTGTCGGCCTGGGTGGCGGGGTGATCGACCTCGAACCAGCGCACCCCGGCCTTGGCGTAGCGCAGGCTGCGGCCGTCGTAGCCGGCCGCCCCCACCACGACCTGCCCGAAGCCCGAGTCGAGGGCGCTGGTGACCACCCGGTCGAAGAACGCGGTCCGCGCCCGGATGTAGTCGTCCATCCGGCCCGGCCGGGGGATGAGCCCGTCGGCCACGTCGCGGGCGAGGGCGAGGTCGGCTCCGGGATCGCCGTAGGCGGCGGGCAGCCGGTCGTACTCCAGGCGCCGGGCGGCGACGCTGCGGGCGGTATGGGACGCGGTTCCTTCCTGCACGCCGCCACCCTAGCCGGTGCGGCCCGGCCCGGACGGGACACGCCGACCGGTGCTGCCCGCCCCCGGCGGGCCGATCTGGTAGACAGGGCAAGGCCTACCCGCGCGCCGCGCGGCCGGGAACCAGGCGTGACCAGGTCACGCGATCAGAGAGTTGTTCCCCGAAGGCCGCGAATCAGGCGCCGTTGCGAACATCCGTTTGACAACGCGGCCAGGGTCGGGCAGGCTGTTCGCCAGGGCGTTGGCGGAACCGGGAAGGGTCGGGACATGGGTCAGAAGACTGTTCGATTTAGTGATCTGAGCGGACAGCTCATCATGCAGGACGACGCGCTCGCGCGCGTGGTGATTCACGAGCACCCGGAGCTCGGCGACGGCCCGGTCGAGATCGAGGTGCTCGCCGATGAGGCGAAGGTCATCGAGAAGGCGGCGCTGCGCGTCGCGATGGTGGACATCTACCTGCCAGGCGAGGACGAGCCGCGCCGGGTCGCGATGGACGCCGGGGCGTTCGACAAGCTCGCCAGCGAGCGGCCCATGGCCGAGGTGCTGATCGCGGCCCCGCGGGCACGGCCCGCCAAGCGGTCGGCGGCCAAGGCCGCCGCGAGCGCGGCCCCGAGCACGTCCGGCCGGACCGACCGCGACTACGCCACGATCGAGCACGCGGGCAAGCCGCACCGGGGAAAGACCACCGACGAGGAGAAGGCGCTCGTGCGCGGGCACTTCGATGAGGTTAACGACCGGCTGGCGGCCGAGGGCCTGCGGACCATCAGCCTGGACGACGCCGAGCACGTCGAGCGGTACGGCCTGGAGGAGCTCGTGGCCGCGCGCGGCTAATAGTTGATCACGACGCCTAGGGCGGGCACTGAGGTTCCTCTACAGTTTGTCCATGGCTGACGAGCAAGACCCGGCTGGCGTAGCCGGCGAACCAGGCGGCGTTACGGGCGGGCAAGGCGGCGTTACGGGCGGGCAAGGCGGGGCGAAGCTGCGGGCGTCGCATGAGGACCGCGACGCGGTGGTGGAGCAGCTGCGGGTCGCGGCGGGCGACGGGCGGCTGTCGCCCGAGGAACTGGACGAGCGGGTCGAGCAGGCGCTCGGCGCGCGGACGTACGCGGAGCTGGTGCCGCTGACGGCTGACCTCCCGGCGGCGCCGCTGGGCGGCGGGGCGCTGGCCGCGCTCCCCGGGGCCGGCGCGCTGGCGGCGCAGGCCGGGCCCAAGGACCTGGTGAAGATCTCGGTCGGCAGCGGCGAGGCCCGGCGGGACGGGACCTGGGTGGTGCCGCGCCGGATGGAGGTCTCGGTGAAGAGCGGGCACGTGGTGCTCGACTTCACCCGGGCGGTCATCTCCCAGCCGGTGCTGGAGATTGAGGTCAAGGTCAGCACCGGGCACATGCGCATCATCACCCGGCCCGGCATCGCGGTCGACGTCGGCGAGATCGCGATCCGCAGCGGGCACGCCCGGGTGCTGGCCCCGTGGGGCGACGTCCCGGTGCAGCTGCGGATCGACGTCACCGGCGAGGTCCGCAGCGGCCACGTGCTGGCGCGGCCCCGGCAGCGGTCGTTCTGGCAGTGGCTGCGCCGCGCTCCCCAGCCGTGGGCGGTCACGTCGCCAGCCGGCTCGCCGCGCGCGATCCGGCCGTAGCGGGCCTCCGGCCGCGAATGGCGGCCCGGCCCCCCGGCCGGGGGCTGGCCGGCAGATTAGGCGACCGGTTAGGCGACCGGCTCGGCCTCGGGCCGGGCGACGCGGCGCCCGGCGACGCCGGCGCCCGGCGGGCCGGACAGGCGGGTGGCGACCGCCAGGGTTACCAGCCCGGCCAGCAGGGCGAGGCCGGACAGGACGTAGGCGTTGCCGGCCAGCAGCTGCAGGCCGCGCCAGTGGTACTCCGCGAACCAGGGCTGGTCCCCGTGCCGGACGTAGTACCAGACGGGGCTGTCGGGGGCGGCCCACAGCAGGCCGGTCGTGAAGTTGCCCGCGCCGGTCGTCCGCACGCTCCACAGGCCGCCGGGCCAGGGGAAGGTGACCAGCAGCAGGCCGGCCGCGACCGCGAGCCAGGAGACGGCGGCCCGGCGGCGACCGCCGCGCGCGGCCCGGGCGGCGTAGCCGGCGGCGGCCATCATCGCGGGCATGACCCACACCCAGTGGTGGTCCCAGCTGATGGGCGAGTCGAGCAGGCCGACCAGGGCGGCGGCGAGGAGCCCGAGCAGCGGGTGCCCGGCCCGGGTGAGCTGGGCGGCGGCCAGCAGGCCGGCCACGGTGACCACGATCGCGGCCGCGACCCAAGCCGGGGTGGCGCCCGCGACGCTGCCCGCCAGCCGGATGGCCAGCCCGTACAGCGACTGGTTGCCGCTCCAGCCGGCGAAGCCGGTACGGCCGCCGGCGAAGAACAGGCCGTGCAGCCACCAGTCGGCTGAGTCGCCGGGGGCAGCGGCGAACCCGACCGCGACGGTGGCGGCGAACCCCGCCCCGGCCAGCGCGGCCTCCCGCAGCCGGCGGGTCAGCAGCAGGTAGGGGAGGAAGACGAGCGGGGTCAGCTTGATCCCGGCGGCGATCCCGGTCGCCAGCCCGGCCCAGCCGCGACCACCGGGCCGGGAGCCGGACTGATCACCGGGCCGGTTGCCGGGCCGGGGCGCGCGGGTGAGGTCCCAGAGGATGAGGGCCATCAAGACGAGGTTGACCTGGCCCAGGTACAGGGTGCGGAAGACCGGCTCGGTCGCCAGGCCCGCCGCCATCCCGGCCAGGGCCGCCCCGGCTCGCGCGCGGCGGCTCGCGCAGCCGAGCGCGGCCATGGTGAACCAGGCCGCCGCCGCCAGCGCGACGAGGCTGACGGCTTGCGACAGGCGGGGCAGCACCCGCCAGGGCACGACCGAGACGAGCGCGAACGTGGCCGCCGCGAACGGCGTGTAGGTGAACTTCAGCCCGGTCGGGCTGGCCCAGTCGTAGAGCGGGCTGGCCAGCCTCGGGTCGTAGGCCGGGGCGGCGTGCCGGGCGATCAGGCCGCCGTCCCAGTAGACCTTCAGGTCGACCGGGTACAAGGTCCAGGCAGCCGGGTGATCGGCCGCGTAGGCCGCCCACCCCGCGCCGACGACCGCGAGGGCGGCGACGCCGGCGACCAGGGCTCGGCGGCCGCTGGCCTCGCGGCCACGGGACGCAAGAGCGGCAGCACGCCGGGCGACGAGGTTCACGCAACGAATATTACTCGTTGTCTACGCTCAACTGCGGAACGTTACATCATGATCCCGGTACGACCAGGTGCGGCCCGCTCGGGCACGATCTGGCCTGCTAGGACGCCCGCGACAGGCTGGACTGCCGGGACAGGCTGGACTGCCGGGACAGGCGGCGGCGCCAGAGGCTGAGGCCGCTACCGGCGGTCAGGAGGAACCCGGCCCCCGCCAGGGCCAGCCACGGCAGCGGCGAGGCCGGGCGCGGGGCCGTGCCGCCGAACCCGGTGTCGGCCCCGCCGGCGGGCGTCGCGCTGCTGCCCGACGCGTCCTGGAGGTTGTCGACTTGCAGGCCCTTGGCCCCGTCGAGGACGACCAGGGTGTGAATGGACCCCGGGGCCAGGGTGACGGGCGACACCGCCTTGCGGGTGCCCGCCGCGACGGCGACGTCCTCGGTGCCGGGCGACACCGCCTGGTAGGGGGTGACCGAACCGAAGGGCAGCGCGCTCACGATGACCTTGCCGCTCCAGCTCACCGCCACCTGGTGCGACTGCAGCGAGGCCTGGATGACCCGGACCAGCGCGCGGCCCGGCGGCGTGGTGAGGTTGTCGTGGATGACGTCGAGCCGCAGGCCGGACTGGGGCCCGAGCGCGGCGGCGGTGTAGGCCGCCCCGGCCGTCACCCAGGTGCTGGCCGACAGCACCGGCGGGCTGGCGGCCGCGCCGCCCGCCGGGCGCATCGCGACGCTGTAGTCGCCGGCCGGGACCGCCTGGTAGGCGGACACGGTGCCGTAGGACACGTGGTGCAGCACGATCCGCGCGCTGGAGTCGCCGAACGAGTACAGGTACACGTCCACGGCGGGCGTGTTGGGCGACAGGTGGGCGAGGCGGATCCAGCCCATGTCCGACGCGGCGGTCGGCGCGGCCGCGCTGGCGGCCGCCCGGGCCGTGACCGGCGCGGCCGTCAGCAGGGCGATCGACAGGAGGACCGCGCCGGCGCCGAGGAGCGCGGCGGCCGGCCGGGTGATGCGGGTGAGCTTCATGAGCTGCTCTCTTCTGCGGCTTCGGTAAGATGGCGGGCGGTCTTCGGGGTAGTGCTCATCCGGGCGGTGCTCATCCCGGCGGGGTGCCCGGGCTCGAGGGCGCGAGGGCGTCGAAGCGCACGGTCACCACGGGCTGGCCGCCGGGGCCGGCCGCCACGGTGATGCTCGCGGGCTGGTAGGTGCCCTGCTGGGCGCGCAGGAAGGCGACGATCTCGGCCTGCGCCCCGGGCTGGGCCGCGCTGACCTGCGCGGCTCGCAGGGGCACGCCGGCGCTGGCGCCGGGCGCGGCCGGGAACGCCAGCACGTCGACGGGCATCTGGTTCGCCAGCACCGACAAGATGTCCAGCAGCCGGGAGTCGACCTGGCCGGTCAGCAGCTGGGCCTGGGCCACCGCCGAGGGCTGGATCTGCTGGTTGCCGAGCACCTGCCGTCCGGCCGACACGAGGAAGGCGCGCTCCGCCGCCGCCTGGGCCCCGAAGGCGGCCGCCCCGTCGGGGGCGACCTCGCGCACGTCGACCTCGACGTCGCCGGAGCCGAAGCTGGCGATGGCCTGCGGGGCGTAGTCGGCGGCGAGGCGGGGGCCGAACTGGTCCTGGATGAGCGGGGTGGCGATGACCATCGCGGAGCCGAGCGGGTCCGGCGCGCTGGGGGCCAGCGGCCTGACCCTGGCGGCCGGGAAGCCGTCGGCCCGCAGTTCCTGGCACATCGCCGGGTCGCAGGAAACGGTGACGTCCGGGCTCACCTGCTGGGCGACCCAGGCGGCGGCCTGGGACCGGCTCGTCGCGCTCGCCATCGCCATGGCCGCGGTGTCGCCCGCCGGCTTGCTCCCGGTTGGCACCACCACCAGCACCACCGCGACGGCGGCGGCGGCCGCGAGCGCCCCGGTCACGCCGAGCGCCAGCGCCCAGTGCCGCGGGCGATGCCGCAGGAGGGCCCTCGCCCCGGACATGACGACCTGGGCGAGGAGGTAGGCCAGCCCGATGCCGGGGATGATCAGCAGGGCCACGCTGATGACGGCGACCAGCCCGGCGGCCGGGTTCCCGCCCGAGAAGCCGGCCCGCGCCTGGGCGACGTCGATGGTGAACGCCTGGCGGGCGGTGGAGATCATCACCGGCAGGTTCCAGATGGCGTAGCCGGTCAGGGCGCCGAGCAGGGGGATGGCGACCAGCACCCAGCCGGTGACCAGGATCCGGGGGCCGCGCCGCAGCCCCCGGGCGCGGGCGCCGGCCCGGCTGGCCTTGTCCCGCAGCCCGGTCCCGGGCAGCACGGCCTTCGGCAGCACGCTGGCCATGATCGGGCCGAGCAGGCCGAGCAGGTCGGGCACGCCGGCCAGGTCACCGAGGATGAAGTACCCGTCCATCCGCACGAGCGGGAACAGCTGCTGGAGGATCTGGAAGTTATCCAGGAACACCGCCGCCAGGAACGCGGGGTTGCCGGTGGCCCCGTAGCAGCCGAACAAGGCCAGCACGAAGAGGCCGTTGAAGTAGACGCCGCCCAGGTCGACCCGCAGTCGTCCCGCGCGGGTGAGCCGGTAGGCGTCGGTCACGTCGGTGTAGAGCGAGGGGAAGATCAGGTACAGGCCGAAGCCGATCACCCCGGGCTGGGCGCCGCTGTAGCGACTGGCCGAGGCGTGCCCGAACTCGTGGAACAGCAGCGAGACCAGGGTCAGCCCGGCGACGGCGAGGAACAGGACCGGGTCGCCGACCACGAGCAGGACCGGGCCGATGGCGCCGTGCACGGCGAACAGCCACACTTCCAGCGCCGCGAAGGCGGCCAGCGCGATGGCGACGAGCACCGGGTGGTGCAGCCAGGCGAGCGCCTGGCCGATCGCGCGGACGGCCGGGGGCCGCAGCAGCACGCCGCGGGCCTTCAGCCCGAGGAGCAGGTTCACCCGCGGCGGGGCCGCCGCGCCGTCCTGGCGCTGGCCGGGCGGGCCGGCCGCAACGGGGCCGGCCGTGACGATGCCGAGCGGGCCGAGCTTGCCCGCCACCAGGTAGCGGATGTTGTCGGCGGTCAGCCCGCGGCCGAAGCTGGCCCCGGCCCGGGCGGCCACCGTGTCGGGGTCGCGCCCGCCGTCGGGGGCGTCGTCGGCGATGGCCTGCGTCACCGCGTACAGCAGGCGCGTCAGCTGGATGACCTGCCCGTCGCCCCGGCGGACGAGGAACCGGGGCTCGGTGAAGCCGGTGCCCTGGTACTCGCCCAGCAGGCTCAGGCCGCTGGCGGGCCGCAGCAGGTCGGCGTCGTCGGCCGAAGCCGTCTGGACCGGTTCAGTCATGACACCTTCCTGCGTGAAGGGCGGCATTGCGTGAAGGGCGGTGGCGCGAGCCCTGGACCCGCGCCACCGCCGACATCTCGTGCGAGTTACCTACCTACTAGCCCCAGTAGCTGGTGACCTGGGTGAAGTTGATGCTCAGCTCGTAGCTGAAGCTCGTGTAGGTGTACTCGTGGCCGCACGGGGACCACTTCCAGGAGCAGAGCGCCTGCCGGTCGGGCAGCAGCTCGGCGCTTTCCATGTCCAGTTCGGCGATGTTCATGAGATGTACCTTCCTGTCTGGGCGCCCAGATGGCGCCACCCTCAGGAGCACAGGCAACCCGCTTGACCAGGGCCCTTGGCTGGCCGCCGGAGCGGCCGGGGCGGTTGCTCGTACATCCTCTTTTGTCCTGGATTCGGAACGAGGAGGGGGCCAGATTGCGCCAATTTACAACTACTTTGCGTTAATCACTTACTACACGGTGATTAATCATGCGATCACCAGCATATTTGCCGGATTGGCGAAAAAGACGTGCATACTGCCAGTCCGGGCGGGTAGGCGACCGCTAGCCCTATGCCTTAAGCCCAGTAGTCGGCGCGGTACTCGACGTACCAGGCGGGGAATTGCTCCAGGGAGGCGAGCACGACCTGCGCGCCCGCCGCACTGAGGTCACCAGCACTGAATGACCCGGTCGCGACGCCGACCGCGAGCGCGCCCGCCGAAACCGCCGCCCGCATGTCCGGTGGCGTGTCGCCCACGTACGCGGCGGCGGCGAGCCGGGCGAGCGCCTCGCCCTTCTGCGCGCCGTGCAGGTCGCCCAGCAGGTCGTCGACCGGCAGGTCGAGCTCGGCCAGCGCGCGGCGGGCGGTCGCCGCCAGCTTGGCGGTGATCACCACGACCCGCGCCCCGGCCGCGCGGACGGCCGCGACTGATTCGCGCGCGCCGGGCAGGAGGGTGGTCAGCGGCTCCGACAGCAGCCGGTAGTGCCGCCGGTAGACCTCGATCGCGGCCGGGACCTCCCGCGCCGGGAACCAGTGGATGAGCTCGTCCTCCAGCTTGATGCCGAGGCGGCTGTCGACGCCGGCCGGGTCGATGGCGACCCCGGTCTCGCGGGCGACGGCGGCGAACGACGCCAGGATCGCCCCGCGCGAGTCGATGAGCGTCATGTCCAGGTCGAACCCGACGATGTCGGCCCGGCTGGTCTGGCTGGTCATGAGTTCCCCCCGGCTGGGCGGTGTCGGGCCGGTCATGGCGGCAGCAACCGCGGGCGGGCGGCCAGCAGGCCCGCGACGAGCAGGGCCGCGCAGAGCACGAGCAAGATCGCCACCGGCAGGCTCCAGCTCCCGGTGGCCGAGTGCAGGAGGCCGACCTCCAGCGGGCCGAGGCTGGCCAGCAGGTAGCCGATGGCCTGGGCCATGGCCGACAGCGAGGCGGCGACGGCGGGGCTCGGCGCCCGGGCCACGGTGAAGAAGATGGCCAGGCCCAGCGCGGCGTTCTGGGCGGCGCCAAGGAAGATCATCACGATGACCTCGGAGCCGAGGGGAGCCCAGAGCGCGGCCGCGGTCCCGGCGGCGATGACGATCGCGATGGGGATCACCATGACGTGCTGCGAGCGCAGCCGCTGGGCCAGCACCGGGGCGACGAGGGCGAGCGTGAGGTTGCCGACCCCGAGGAGGCCGACCATGTTCCCGGCCCCGTCGGCCGACATGCCCCGGTCGCGGAAGATGGTCGGCAGCCAGGACACGGTCGCGTAGTAGAGCAGGCTCTGCAGCCCCATGAACAAGGTGACCTGCCACGCCAGCGCGTGCCGCCACAGGCCCGCCCGCCGCGCCTGCCCGGGCGGCGCGGCCTCGCCGGCCCCGGCCGGGCCCTCGGCGACCGCCCTGGCCGCTACCGCCCTGCCCGCTACCGCCCTGCCCGCCCGCAGTTGCGGGAGCCAGAGCACGGCGCCGATGACGGCGGGGACGGCCACCCAGCCAAGGGTGGCCAGCAGGGACCCGCCGGCGGCGTTGTAGACCGGGACGCTGGCGAACGAGCCGGCGATCGCGCCGACCGACAGGGCGGTAACGTACAGGCCGACCAGGAAGCCCGCCCGCTCCGGCCAGCGGCGCCGGATCATGCTGCCGAGCAGCACGTTCATCACGGCGATGCCGGCGCAGGCGAGGATCGTGCCCGGGAACAGCAGCGCGGCCGGGGCGACCGCCCGCAGCACCAGCCCGGCCGTGAGCACGCCGATCGCCGCCAGCAGGGCGCGCTCATCCCCCAGCCGCCGCCCGATCACGGCGGCGAACCCGGAGACGACGCCGAAGCAGATGACCGGGGTGGCGGCGAGCAGCGACATCGCGGCCGAGGACAGGTGCAGCCGGCCTTGCAGCTCGGGGAAGACCGGCGGGAGGCCGGTGATCGCGCCCCGGAGGTTGAACCCGAGGGCCACCACGCCGACCATGAGCAGCGCGACCCCGGGCGACGCGGCTGCCGAGCCGCGCCGCAGTCCATTCACAAGTCCCCAACCGTACCGCACCCCTGGCCGGGGCAAACGGCCGCATTCCGCCAGCGGGCCAGCGCCCCGCCCGCGCACTGGAAGCCCGCGCGCGCAGGGCGCTTCTTGCTGTTATCAGGAGCATGCTCGCCAGGCGGGGCTGCTGCCCGGAAGTCCCGGTCCGCGAATAGGGTGGGCCGGTGACTGGCGCCCCCCGGACCCCCGCGCTCCTTGCTCCCGCGCTGCTTACTCCGGCCCAGCGCCGGACGGTGGGCGCGGTGGAGGCGGAGCTGGGGCGGCTCGCCCGGTACGACGATGAGTCGGTCGTGCACCGGGACTGGATCCGGCAGCGCTACGACGGCGGCCTCGCCGCCAGCTACGCCCCGGCCCGGGCGGAGGCGGTCCGGACCGCCTGGCACGAGGCCGGGCACGCGGTGGCGGCGCTGGCGGTAGGAGCGCGGTTCAGCTCGGCCAGCATCCGGGCCAGCCACGCGAGCGCGGGCCGGGTCCGCGCGATCGGCGGCGGGGGCGAGCTGTCGTTCGTGATCGACGCGGCCGGGCAGGTCGCCGAGCGGCTGCGGGACTGGTCCCTGCCAGCCGGCGATGACGCCCTCGACGGCTTCTTGCGCGGGTGGCGCGCGGACGGCGGCGACGCCCGGCGCTTCCGGGCGGGCAGCGCGGCCCGCTTCGCCGGCAACGAGGCCGCCGCCTGGCTGTACTGCGTCGGCCGGCTGACGCCGCTGCGCCCGCGGATCGCCCGCCTGGCCCGGGCGCTGCTCATCCACCCGCGCTACCTGCCCTACCCGGTGGCGGCGGCGATCGCCGGCCTGCCGCCCGCGCCCGGGTAGCGGCGCTCCGGTAGCCCTGCCCCGGCGGCCGCCCGCCCCGTTAGCATGGCGGCGTGACGTGGGATGAGCTGCACGCCTACTGCCTGGCCAAGCCGGGGGCGTGGCCCGACCGGCCGTGGGGCGACGGCGTGGTGGTCAAGGTCGGGCCGAAGATCTTCGCGTTCCTGGGCGAGCCAGGCGACGCCGCGCCGTCCGCGGGCCTCAAGTGCGGGGCCGACCGGGACGAGGCGGGCGAGTGGCTCGCCCGCTACCCCGGCGACGCCACGGCGATGCGCTACATCGGCCGGTCGGGCTGGAACTCCCTGCGGGCCGGCGGCGCCATCCCCGACGGGGAGATCACCGAGGCGATCGACGCCTCCTACGCGGCGGTCGTCGCCCGGCTGCCGAAGAAGGACCGCCCGCCCCCGCCAGCCTAAGCCGTGTCCTGGCGATCTTCAGCTGTCCGCGGCCTGGCGGGCGGATGGGCGGGGATGGTGGCCGGGGAGACCGGCGTGCTCCTCGGCCCTGAACGGCTCGGCCGGGCCGAGGAGCTGATCGTGGCGGGGCTGGACCGGTGCCGGACCTGGGCGCAGCTGCCGACGGGCACGCCATCGGCCACGGCTGCGCCAAGCCCCGCAAGCACCCAAAGCCCGGCAAGGGCCGAAAGCCCGCCAGGCCACGGCAACCGCAAGAGCACGCCGATCCTCCACCGCCCTCGTCACCACCACGAGGCTTCACCCTGCGGCCGAATGAGGGGACCGGCCCGCCGGGCGGGCACGGCTCGTCGATCCTCACCCTGCCCGGACAGTCCCGCGAGCACGTCATCGACCTGCACCCGGTGCCAACCGGGGAGTGCGGCCACCAGTACGAGAGCGCCGGCCACGACCCCGGCACCCTGCTCCGCCACCTCGTCAGCGTCCGCGACGGCAAGTGCGGCTTCCCCGCCTGCTCCCGCCACGCCCAGGAGACCGACTTCGAGCACGCCCAGCCATTCGGGCAAGGCGGCCGCACCTGCGGCTGCAACGGCTGGTCCTGCAGCCGCTCGTGCCACCAAGTCAAGCAATCACCCGGCTGGACCGTCCAAGAAGACAAGCCCGGCTACCACCAGTGGACCACCCCCGTTGCAAGTCGAGTTGTGTGCACACTTTCTAGAGGGGTTTGACG
>DATBEM010000062.1:0-57610 GCA_036276115.1 Trebonia sp. | reverse complement strand
CGGGGGGTCGTCCCCCCGGGAGGCAGAGCGGAGAGCGGGGGGTACGGGGGGTCGTCCCCCCGGGGGATATAGCATATTCGCGTGAGCCCGCGCAAGACTCGTCGCCCCCGGCCGGCCGGGCCGGCCGCCCCGCTCGGGCCGGAGCGCGTCGAGGAGTGGCCGGACGATGACTGGGTGGTGCGGCCGGTGCCCGGGGCGGCGGCGACCAAGCCATACCGGTGCCCGGGCTGCGACCAGGAGATCTACCCTGGGACGGCGCACATGGTCGCCTGGCCGAGCCGCACGTCCGGGATTGAGTTCCGGCGCCACTGGCACACCGTGTGCTGGCAGCGCCGCATGCTGCGCCGCCCGGGCCGGTAGCAGGCCTTGCGCGTCATCCCGTTTTCCGCACGAGAGGCTGGCATTAACCGCAGTGACCGATATCAGGGCAGCGACGATCCTTCCCGCCCGCCGGACGCCGATCGACATCCAGACGGCGGACGGGCTCAACCTCGTCGGCGAGCTCGCGCTGCCGGAGGGCAAGGACCCGGTGGCCACGCTGGTGATGCTGCACCCGCTGCCGACCCACGGCGGGATGATGGACAGCCACCTGTACCGCAAGGCGTCGTACCGGCTGCCGGCGCTGGCGGACCTCGCTGTCGTGCGGTTCAACACCCGGGGAACGGAGTCGGAGCGGGGCCGCAGCGAGGGGGAGTTCGGCGACGGGTACGCCGAGCGGTTCGACGTCGAGGCGGCCGTTGAGTGGGCGGTCGCGCACGACCTGCCCCGGATCTGGCTGGTGGGCTGGTCGTTCGGCACCGAGATCGCGCTGCGCTGGGGCGACCTGCCCGCGGTGGAGGGCGTGATCTTGCTGTCCCCGCCGCTGCACCGGGCGACCGACGCGGACCTGGACCGGTGGGCGGCCAGCGGCAAGCCGATCGTCGCCCTCGTCCCCGAGCTTGATGACTACCTGAAGCCGGACGAGGCCCGCCCGCACTTCGAGCGCGTGCCCAGGGCGGAGATGATCGCCGTCGACCGGGCCAAGCACCTGTGGGTGGGCGAGCCGTTCGTGCGCCGGGTATTCAACGAGGTCGTCCGGGCCGTCAACCCGGCCGCGCTGACCGGGGGCGCCCTGCCGGCCGAGTGGCCCGCGCCGGAGCCCGCCGCCCGCGGCTGAGCCGGGCCGGGCGCGCTACGAGTCCCGTAACCCACTACGAGCCCGCAAGCAAAGAAGGGCCCCCGAGGGGGCCCTTCTCCCGTTCTGCCGTGGCTCGCTAGACCTGCGTTGCTACTCGGTCCACCAGTCCTCGTCGCTGTCCTTCTTCGCCGGGCCGCCCGGGGAGGCGGCGCTGGCCGAGCCGTTGGCAGCGGCTGCGGAGCCGTTGGCGGCAGCAGCGGCCGGAGCCGGGGCGGGCGGGGCGCTCTCGGTGATGGCCGGCTTGGGCGGCGGGGCCGCGACCTGCGGCTCGGCCGGGGGCATGGCCAGGCCCATCTGGCCACCGAGCAGCTGGCGGACTTGCGCCAGGTGGGTGGAGATGTTGTCCTTCTGGCGGGTCAGGTCGTCGACCTCGCGCTGGGCGGTGAGGCGCCGGCGCTCGGCCTCGTTCTTGGCCTCGCTCATGAGCGTCTCGGCCTGGCTCTTGGCCTGGGCGACGATCTGGTCGGCGTTCTTCTTCGCGTTGCTGACCAGCTGCCTCGCGTGCGTGTCGGCGTCGCGGCGGGTCTGGTCGGCCTGGGCGGACGCCTTGGCGGCGCGCTGCTCGGCCGTGGACGCCCGCTGCTCGGCCTCGGAGACCAGCTTCTGGGTGGCGGCCTGGGCGGCGGCGAGGCGCTCGGCCTCCTGCCGCTCGGCCTCCTCGCGGCGGGTGGCGAGCTGGATCTCGAACTCCGCCTCGGCCTGCGCCCGCTGGGCCTCGCTCTCCTCCAGGATGCGCTGCGCCTGGCTGCGCATCTCGTCAGCCTGCCGCTTGGAGGTGTTGACGATGTCGTCGCGTTCCTTCTTGGCGTTCGCCTTGAGGGTCGCGACCTCGCGCTCGGTGGAGGTCCGCAGCCGCGCGATGTCCCGCTCGGTGGCGGCCCGCTTCTCGGCGACCTCGTGGTCGGCGGTGGCCCGCAGCTTGGCGGCCTCGCGCTCGGTGGTCGCGGTCAGCTCGTCGGACTCGCGCCGGGCGGTGCTGCGGATCGAGTCCGCCTCCCGCTCAGCGGCGCCGCGCTGGTCGTCGGCCTCGCGCTTGACGTTGGCCCGCAGCTCGGAAGCCTCGTTCTCGGCGGCGGCCCGGAACTCGGCCGCGTCGACCTTGGCCGCGGCCTTGATCTCGTTCGCCTCCGAGCGGGCGGCCTGCACGAGCTCGGTTGCCTGCTCTTCGGCCAGGCGCAGCAGCTGCTCGATCCGGGCACCGAGGCCTGAGTAGGTCGGCCGCTCCTGCTCCTGGATCTGCCGGTGCGCGTCGGAGAGCTCACGCCGCGCCGTCAGCGCGTCTTCCTGGTGCCGGCGGACCTCGCCCGCCAGCGAGCGGATGTGCTCGTCGACCTGGTGAGGGTCATAGCCCCGCATGACCTTCGCGAAGTCGCGTGGCGGGGTCTCTTCGAAGAAGCTGGTCAGTTGAGCGTCAATGTCCGATTGCATGTGGCCTATATCCTGGCTAGACGGGGAACGGCAGGCGGGGGTCATCGGCCGGGATATCGCCGGCACTGCCCTCGATATGCCTCGCCACACCCGGAACGTGTCGCCCAGGGCCGGTGAAGACCGCTGTCTCCGAAGCCTCCCAGTCTCCGAAGCTCACTGTCCCCCGAGCCCTGACGTTCCGAGCAGATGACGCTGCACCGCGGACTCCGGCGAGTTTCTCGCCCAGTGACAGGCACACTACTCCGCCTCCGCCGTGCTCGTGGGATCTTCGGAGGGTTTTGTCGCTGCCTAGCTGGCAAGTCTAAACGCCGAAACCGGCTCATGTGGCCCGGTGCGCGCCCTTGGACGATCCAGTTTCACCCGGCCCCGAAACGTTCGCAAACCGTCACGAACCGTCAGCGGCGGCCTCCGCGCGCTCGATGGCCCGGCCGTCCTCAATCGGGCGCGCCCCGGGGGCTCGTCTCCCCGGGCTGCACTAGTTCGGTGAGTACCCCGCCGAGATCCGCGGGGTGCAGGAACGCGATCGACGCGCCCATCGAGCCGTGCCGGGGCCGGGAGTCGATGAGCCGGACCAGCCCGCCCGTCTCGACCGTCGCCAGCGCCTGCGTGACGTTGGCCACAGCGTAGCCCACGTGGTGCAGGCCCTCCCCCCGGCGGGCGAGGAACTTCCCGACCGGGCTGTCGTCCGCCAGCGGCTCCAGCAGCTGGACGTAGGAGGCGCCTGCCAGCGCCAGCCCGGCAGTGCCGTCCGGGGCGCCGTCCGGGGCGCCGTCCGGGGCGAGCGCCAGCATCGCCTCCCGCACGCCCTGCTCCTCGTTCACCTCTCGGCTCGTCACGACCAGGCCGAAGACCGACGTGTAGCGCTCGATGGCGGCGTCGAGGGACCGGCAGGCGATGCCCACGTGATCGATTCTCTGGAGCATGCTGAGTATCGTGGCAGATAGGCATTACCCGCTAGTACGGAGGCCCCGATGCCCGACATACCGCGTGAAGCACCCTCGCCGCGCGACCCAGTGATCATCGGCGGGGCGCGGACCCCGATCGGCCGCCTGCTCGGCGCCCTGGCCGGGTTCAGCGCCGCGGAGCTTGGCGGCTTCGCGATCGCGGGAGCCCTCGAGCGGGCCGGAGTCAGCCCGCAGGACGTCGAGTACGTGATCATGGGCCACGTCCTGCAGGCCGGCACCGGGCAGATCACCGCCCGCCAGGCCGCCGTCAAGGCAGGCATCCCGATGAGCACCCCGGCGACGGTCGTGAACAAGGTCTGCCTGTCTGGCCTCGACGCGATCGCCCAGGCGGCCGACCTGATCCGGCTGGGCGAGTTCGACCTCATCGTGGCGGGCGGCATGGAGTCCATGACCAATGCCCCGCACTTGCTGAAGAACTCGCGCAAGGGCTACAAGTACGGCGCGGTCGAGATGCTCGACGCGATGGCCTACGACGGCCTCACCGACCCGTTCGACGAGGTGTCGATGGGCGAGTCCACCGAGCGGCACAACGCCAAGCTGGGCGTCAGCCGCGAGGAGCAGGACGAGTTCGCCGCCCGCTCCCAGCAGCGCGCGGCACAGGCGACCGAGGGCGGCACCCTGGCGCAGGAGATCGTGCCGGTAGAGGTCCCGCAGCGCGGCAAGCCGCCGGTCATGGTCACCGCCGACGAGGGCATCCGCGGTACCACCACCGTCGAGACCCTGGGCAAGCTGGCGCCCGCGTTCGGCGCCGATGGCACGATCACGGCTGGCTCGTCGTCGCAGATCTCCGACGGGGCGGCGGCGGTCATCGTCACCTCGCGGGAGAAGGCCGAGCAGCTCGGGGCCACGATCCTGGCCGAGGTCGGCCGGTTCGCAACGGTGGCCGGCCCGGACAACTCCCTGCACTCCCAGCCCGCCAACGCGATCAAGAAGGCGCTCGCCAAGTCGGGCCAGCCGGTCGGCGACCTGGACCTGATCGAGATCAACGAGGCCTTCGCCGCCGTCGGCGTCCAGTCCATGCGCGAGCTCGGCGTCAGCCCGGACATCGTCAACGTCAACGGCGGCGCCATCGCGATCGGCCACCCGCTGGGCGCGTCCGGGGCCCGCATCGCCCTGACGCTCATCTACGAGCTGCGCCGTCGCGGCGGCGGCCAGGGCGCCGCCGCCCTGTGCGGCGGCGGCGGCCAGGGCTCGGCCCTGCTCCTGCGCGTGCCTTAAGAACTGAGCGTGACGGGGGCCCAGCTCAGGCCCCCGTCATGGGTCAGCCAGACCTGGTGCAACCCGGTGACGGCCGGGATGGCCACTCCCTGCGTGGCGCTGGTCATCCCGACGTAGCTGAAGCCGCTGGCCATCGCGACCAGCTGCTGGCCGCGCGCGTTGCCCAGGCTGAACGAGTAGAGGCCGGTGGACGTGGCCAGGATGACCGAGGCGGACGGCGATGACGCCACTGAGTCAAGGCTGCCGCTGGCCTGAGTGCTGTAGTGCTGCCAGTTCCGGCCGCGGTCGGCTGAGACGTAGATGTCCTGCCTGGATAGGCTCGCCATGCCGGCTGTCCCCGACTGGTAGGTGCAGGCCACGATGAGCAAGTTGGCACTGCTGTCCCAGGTGGCCTTCGTGGCGTTCATGGCCGCCGAATCGCACGGCGCGTTCCCGGCCCCCTGCCACGGCCCGTCAAGCGGACCGGATTCGACGATCCCGTTCGATAGCACCAGCCATCCCTGGGTCGCCGAGAGCACGATGGACGGCGTGCCGTCCCCGGAGTCGGTGAAGCTCCCTGCTTGGCCAGGGACCGGCGCCCAGTTATCGCTGCTGGCGCTGGTCCGCTCCAAGGTGTACTGGGGCTCGCAGTTTGCCGTGCCGGGCACGACGCAGCTGGAGAACAGCGCGTACGCCTCGTCTCCGGCCGTTTCCAGGGCGACGACGCCCCGGTTGCCGTCGGGAACCTGGGTCCAGTGATTGCCGTAGTCATGCGTCGACCAGAGCTCCGAGCCGAACGCCCAGCCGTCCTTCCCGTTGAGGAAGCGCACGTCCGCCACGGCATTGCTGTCCGGCGCGGGCACTCCGCGCCAGGTCTGCCCGCCGTCGCGGGTAATGGCCATCGACATGCAGATGACGGGGTCGGGATTGTCGCAGTGACCCGGAGTGCCGGCCAGGCCCATCGCCCACCCGGTCCTGGCACCGATGAAGGTGACCGACTCCGGCTGGAAGTTCGCCGGGACGGGGCCGCCGGCCGGGTAGGTGGTGCCGCTCGCGGGCTGCGATCCGCTCGATGCCGGCGCCGTCGAGGGGGTGACGGTGGGCGTGGCGGACGCGGAGTGGGCGGCGGGCACGGTGGTCGATGGCGCCGGGGCGGGCGTGCTGGGCCCGGGCGGCCGCTGCGAGCGGGAGTTCGCGGCCGGGGCGCCCGTGGTGGACGGCTGGCTGAGGTGCAGCGGGCCAACGGTCGGCAGGGCGATCCCCACCCCGATGGCGATCGCCGCCGCCGAGCTGACGGTGATCGCGAGCTTGCGCAGCTTGCGGCGGCGCGCGCGCCTGCTGATCAGCTCGAACGTACCGGCTGGGGGTGGCAGCGGGATCATCTCGCGGTCCAGCCACTCATCAAGCGGGTCGCGCTCGTCGTTACCTGGCATCACGTGCCTTACCTCCCTTCGGGCTCTTCTGCCGCCCGGTATCCCCGGTCCTTCCGGGGCGCGGGCCAGTTCCGCGAGCCTCCAGTGCCTCGCGTAGCCTCGCCCGCGCATGGTACAGGTCGGCCTTGACGGTTCCCTCTGGACGAGACAGCAAGGTGGAGATCTCGCGGACCCCGAACCCGGCGTAGTAGTGCAGCAGGAACGGCTCGCGGAGCTTGGCCGGGAGCGTGAAGAGCAGCTCGCGGACGTCCACGTCCTGCACCGGGTCCGAGGTCGGCTCCAGGTTGCCGCCCGAGGAGACGGTGCGCATGGCCCGCCGCTCGCGCTCGGCCTTGCGCCAGTGATCGCGGACCAGGTTGGTGGCGATCATGTAGAGGTAGCTCTGCGGGCTGTCGAGGTTGCTGGGCTTGGTCCAGCGGGACAGCAGGCGGACGAATGCCTCCGACGCGATCTCGTGCGCGGTCTCGTCGTCGTCTACCAGCCGCCGGATCCAGCCCGCCAGCTTCGGGTAGTGGGCGGCGAACAGCTGCTCGGCCATCGCCCGCCCGGCCGCCGTCGCCTTGGTCGGCATCGGGCCGGTCGAGCTGATGACGTCCCAGGAGCCGGAGTCGCCGCTCCCGGGGCCGGCCTCGGTCGCCCTGGGGCCAGTGCCCCGCACGCCGGCAGCATCCAGCCCGGCGCTGCCATCGTCAGGAAAGCCGTCATCCGGGATCATGCCCGCATCCCCGACCACCGGGCCGCCTCCCTCTACCGTCTCTTTTAGGGTGCTCGTGGCTAGCATCAGGCATACCACCCGTCCAGGCGAGGGCTAGCAATAGTGGCCGGCTGCCCCGGTCACCCCCGTAACGCCCCTTAAGACGCCGAACGCCGCCTGGCGGTTGTAACTACCTCGCCCGCGCTTCCCCTAAGGATTCCCTAGAGGTACCTGGGGGCATGCTGGCGGCCCCCTGAAAGTCGTTCCCGGCCTGGCCGTCGCCTCAGGCGGGGCTGGCGATGGGCAGGCCGGCCTCGGCCGCCGCGTCCAGCAGGCGCTTGTCGTAGGCCACGAAGGCGGACAGGTCCCGCCGGATCGCCAGCGCCGACGCGAGGTGGATGGCGTCGGCCGAGCCGAGCCGCTGCGGCGGGAGGGTGGCGGCGTTGTCGAGCACCTCCGTGCTCAGCGAGACCCGCCCGATCCGCCGTACGAGCCGCACGCCGCGGGTCAGCGCGCCCGGCTCGGCCTGCCAGATCGCCCGCAGCACCTCCGTGCGGTGCAGCGAGCTGGAGACCAGGGCCTGGTCCGCGCGCTCGGACAGGTACGCGATGAGCGCCTCCGACTCCGGCTCGGTGAGCGCCAGCTTCACCAGGGCGGAAGAGTCGAGGTAGATCACGACCGCTCCTCCTCGCGAATCTGGCCCAGGACCTCGCTCGCGGTCGGGCGCCCGGCCGCCAGGGCGGGGTACGGGTCGATGTCGAGGGCGCTGCCTGGCTCCTCGGGCCGCTCGATCACGCCCGCCGCGACCCAGCGCTCCAGGGGGTTGTCGGGCTCGGTGACCGGGATCAGCTGCGCGACCAGCCGGCCCCGGTTGGTGATGTCCACCGTGTGGCCGCGCTCGACCAGGTCCACGTACACGCTCGCGTGCTGCCGGAGCTCGCGGATGCCGATGCGCTGGGAGCCGATCGCGTGGTGCACCGGGTCCGGCTGCAGCCGGTCTGCCCCCGCCGGTCGCGGACGGCCCCGTCGGGGGGCGGTTCGCCCCTCACCCTCCGTTGTCATGATGATTACGGTAGCACGGCTAATGCTACGATGTGAACGTTACCGTGCTCGGCCGGCTGCGGAGCGATACCGGTCCCCGGAACTCCGTCCGATGGATCCGATGAACTTGCGGACCCGCGAGCATGCGGCAGGATAGAGGCATGCAACAGCCCCGGGACTTTTCCCTATACGGTGCCGTGGACCTCGGCGCGCGGCAGGCGGCCACGCAGCGACGGCAGCAGGCGGCCATGACCGCCTCCACTAGCGCTCCCGGCGGCGCTAGTCCTGGCCAGGACGGCGACGCGTCCGGCTACGTCTTCGAGGTCACTGAGGAGACCTTCAACGATGACGTCGCCACGCGGTCCCGGACCGTGCCGGTCATCGTGGACCTGTGGGCGGACTGGTGCGGGCCCTGCAAGCAGCTCAGCCCGGTCCTGGAAAAGCTCGCCCTGGAGGCGGGCGGCGCATGGGTCCTGGCCAAGGTCGACGTTGACGCCAACCCGCGGCTGGCCCAGGCGTTCCAGGCGCAGTCCATCCCGATGGTGGTCGCCATCATCGGCGGGCAGATGGTGGACGCGTTCCTCGGCGCCATGCCCGAGGCCCAGGTCCGGCAGTGGCTCACCCAGGTGCTGGCGGTCGCCGACCAGCTCGGCCTGCCGCCCGCGGGCGGCGTCCCGGCCGCGGCCGCGCCGGCCGGCGAGGACGGCGAGGGCGACGGTGAGGGCGACGGTGAGGGCGAGGAGGCGGAGGACCTTCCCCCGCACCTGCGCGAGGCCAGGGACGCCATGGAGCAGGGGGAGCTCGACTCCGCCGCCGCCTTGCTGGAGAAGGCGCTCGCCGCCGCGCCGGGCGACGACCTCGCCAAGAGCTGGCTCGCCCAGGTCAACGTCATGCGCCGGGTGAGCGGGTACGAGGACGCGGCGGCCATCGCCCGTGCGGCGGCGGCTAGCCCCAATGACCCTGGGGCACAGGCGAAGGTGGCGGACATCGAGATCGCCTCCGGACGCTCCGAGGACGCCTTCGCCCGGCTGCTCGGCGTGATCGGGCGGACCGCGGGCGACGACCGCAACCAGGCGCGCCTGCACCTGCTGGAGCTGTTCGAGATCTTCCCGCCCGGTGACCCGGCCGTGAAGGCCGCTCGCCAGCGGCTGGCGAGCCTCCTGTTCTAGCGGGTTCTAGCGGGCTAGCGGTCAGCCAGGGCTTCGAGGGCGGGCAGCGCGGCGGCCAGGGCCGCCCGCTGCTCCGCGGTCAGCAGGAGCAGGCTCTGCTCCAGCACCGCGGTGCCCTCGTCGCGCAGCCGGTCCATCGTCTGGCCCCCGTGGTCGGTTATCGCTATGGTGCTCGCTCGGGCGTCGCTCGGGTCCGGGCGCCGGGTTACGAGCCCGGACTCCTCGAGCGCGGTTACCAGCCGGGTCAGCGTGGATGGCGCGATACCCTCTGCTGCGGCGAGGTCCCCGAGCCGCAGCGGTCCCGACCGCTCAACGGTTGACAGGGCGGCTAGCTGCGTCGGCGTCAGCCCGGCAATCTCGTGACGGCGTAGCCGGCGGGACAACCGGGCGATGGCGACGCGCAGCCGGGTGACGTCGATCGCTCCATTTTCGTCGGCCGCCGCCGGGGTTATCGTGAACTCCCTCGCCATGACAGAAGGGTATGCGTTGCTCTGCGGGCGTCGTACGCTGGCAGTGGGCGGTCAGGAAGGCGGAATCTCAAGTGACCATGGCGCCGAGTGTCTCTTACTCATTCACGGCTCGTCTCGAGGTGGCCTCGCACGGGCGGGCCGTCAGCGAGATAACGAGGGCCGTCGAGCAGGCCGGCGGAGTGGTCACCGCCCTCGACGTGGCATCGGGCAACCGGGGGCAGCTCCGGGTGGACGTGACCTGTGCCGCCAGCGACACCGCCCACGCCGAGTCCCTTGTCGCGGCCCTGCGCGAGATCCCCGGGGTCACCGTGCACAAGGTCAGCGACCGGACCTTCCTCATGCACCTCGGCGGCAAGATCGAGATGCGCTCCAAGGTGCCGCTGCGCAACCGTGATGACCTGTCCATGGCCTACACCCCGGGCGTGGCCCGGGTGTCGCTCGCCCTCGCGGCCAACCCCGAGGACGCCCGCCGCCTGACGATCAAGCGCAACAGCGTCGCCGTGGTGACCGACGGCTCGGCCGTCCTGGGCCTGGGCAACATCGGCCCGTACGCCGCCCTGCCGGTCATGGAGGGCAAGGCCGCGCTGTTCAAGCGGTTCGCCGGCATCGACGCGTGGCCTCTCTGCCTCGACACCCAGGACACCGACGAGATCGTCCGCACGGTCGCGGCCATCGCCCCGGGCTTCGGCGGGATCAACCTGGAGGACATCTCCGCCCCCCGCTGCTTCGAGGTCGAGCGCCGGCTGCGGGAGATGCTGGACATCCCCGTGTTCCACGATGACCAGCACGGGACCGCGATCGTCGTCCTCGCCGCCTTGACCAACGCGCTGCGGGTGGTCGGCAAGGAGCTCGGCGAGGTCCGCATCGTCATGTGCGGGGCGGGCGCGGCCGGCACCGCCGTGCTGAAGCTGCTGCTGAGCGCCGGGGCGAAGAACGTCGTCGTCTGCGACGTCGACGGCGCCGTCTTCACGGGCCGCCCGGGCCTGAACGAGAACCTGGCCTGGATCGCCGCCAACACGAACGAGGTCGGCTACTGCGGCGACCTCGGCGGCGCGGTCGAGGGGGCCGACGTCTTCATCGGCGTGTCCGCCCCCAACGTGCTGTCGGGCCAGCACGTCAAGACGATGAACCACGACGCGATCGTGTTCGCCCTGGCGAACCCCGATCCGGAGGTGGACCCGGAGGATGCCCGGGAGCACGCGGCGGTGGTGGCCACCGGCCGCAGCGACTACCCCAACCAGATCAACAACGTGCTGGCGTTCCCCGGCGTCTTCCGCGGCCTGCTCGACGCGCAGGCCAAGACGGTCGACAACAGCATGCTGCTCGCCGCCGCGCGGGCGCTCGCCGACGTGGTCCAGCCGGACGAGCTCGGCCCGGACTACATCATCCCCTCGGTCTTCCACTCCGACGTCGCCTCCGGCGTCGCGGCGGCCATCCGCGAGATCGCCGCCCCGAACCGGGAGGCCAGCCGGGACACCGACAGCCTTCTCGCGTACGGGCAGTAGCACCCGCCCCTTCGCTAGCCGCCCGCCCCGGGCGGGCCGGCGCTCGCGGTGGTGCCCGGCAGGGCGGTGCCCGTTGGTGCGACGCCAGCCCGATGATGGTTACATGGATCTCATGGGCTCGGATCCGAAGGCCGGCAGACTCCTCGTGGCCACGCCACTGCTGGGGGACCCGAACTTCAAGCGGACGGTCGTCCTCGTCGTCGAGCACGAGGAAGTCCAGGGGACGCTGGGCGTCGTACTGAACCGGCCGACCGAGATTCCCGTCGGGCAGGTCCTCGAGCAGTGGACGGACCTTGTCACCGACCCGTCGGTCGTGTTCAAGGGCGGTCCGGTCTCGCCCAGCAGCGCCATCGCCCTGGCCCTCGTCCCCGGCACGGACGAGCCCCTGGGCTGGCGGGCGCTGGATGGGGCCCCGGCCCTGGCCCGGCTCGGGCTGCTCGACCTCGACACCCCGCCGAGCGTGCTCGCCACCGCCATCGAGTCGATGCGGGTCTACGCCGGCTACGCGGGCTGGTCGCCCGGCCAGCTCCAGACGGAGATCGACCAGGGCGCCTGGCGCGTGGTCAGCGCCCAGCCGGGCGACGTGTTCGCCCCCGACCCCGACGGGCTGTGGCGGGGCGTCTTGCGCCGCCAGGAGGGCGACCTCGCGTTCCTGGCGACCTATCCCGACGACCCTGGACTAAACTAGGGGCCGTGAGCAATACCGAAGTACTGCCAGACGGCGACCTGAAGGTTCACGAGGACCGCAGGGTCGATACCTCCCACGGGGACCACGAGCGGTTCGCGCACTACGCGGACGCCAACGAGATCACCGAGAGCTCGGTCTTCGGGACGCCCATCCGCGCGATCTGCGGCAAGGTGTGGGTTCCCAGCCGGGACCCGAAGCGCTTCCCGGTCTGTCCTGAGTGCAAGGAGATCTACGAGTCGCTGCCCTCCGGCGACGGCAAGAAGGACAAGAAGGACAAGAAGTAGGCGCGTAGCAGTCGGGGCCGCGGCCCTAGCGGGACGGAGAGCTCTTTCGTGGATGGGCTGCGAGGCTGGCAGCGGCATGCCTATGAGGCGTACTTTCAGTCCGGCAAGCGGGACTTCCTCGTCGTGGCGACGCCGGGCGCGGGCAAGACGACCTATGCCCTCACGGTCGCCCGGCAGCTGCTGGGCCTCCGCGAGATCGTCGCGATCACGATCGTCGCGCCCACCGAGCACCTGAAGTACCAGTGGGCGCAGGCGGCCGCCCGGTTCGGGATCGCCATCGACCCGTCCTACAGCAATGCCCAGGGGCCGGTCGGCGCCGACTTCCAGGGCGTGGCCCTCACCTACGCCCAGGTGGCAGCCCATCCGGCCCTGCACCGGCAGCGGACAGAAGGCCGCCGGACGCTGGTGATCTTCGATGAGATCCACCACGCCGGGGACGCGCTGTCCTGGGGCGACGCCGTTCGCGAGGCCTTCGACCCCGCCCGCCGGCGGCTCGCGCTGACCGGGACGCCGTTCCGCTCGGACGCCAACCCCATCCCCTTCGTCACCTACGTCCCCGAGGCGGACGGAACGAAGCGCTCGGCCTCCGACTTCGTGTACGGCTACGGGCCGGCGCTCGCCGACGGCGTCGTCCGGCCGGTGATCTTCCTCGCCTACTCCGGCGAGATGGCGTGGCGGACGCGGGCGGGGGACGAGATCACCGCCACCCTCGGCACGCCGATGACGCGCGAGCAGGTCGCGCAGGCCTGGCGGACCGCCCTCGACCCCGGCGGTGACTGGATCGCCCGGGTCCTGGAGGCCGCCGACAAGCGGCTGACCGAGGTCCGGCGGGAGATCCCCGACGCGGCCGGCCTCGTCATCGCGGGCGATCACGAGACCGCCCGCGCCTACGCGGCGCTGCTGCGCCGGGTGAGCGGGGCCCGGCCCGTCGTGGTGCTCTCCGACGACCCGGCCGCGTCCAGGAAGATCGGCAAGTTCGCCGCCTCCGACGACCGCTGGATGGTCGCGGTGCGGATGGTGTCCGAGGGAGTCGACGTGCCCCGGCTGGCGGTCGGGGTGTACGCGACCAGCGTGTCCACGGCATTGTTCTTCGCCCAGGCCGTCGGGCGGTTCGTGCGGATGCGCACGTGGGGCGAGACCGCCTCCGTGTTCCTGCCGTCGGTGCCGATCCTGCTCGCCTTCGCGGCCGAGCTGGAGGCCGAGCGCGACCACGTTGTCTCCCACGCCAGCAAGGACGGCGACCCTGAGGACGAGCTCGCCGAGGCCAACCGCGAGCGCAAGACCCCGGACGCCGACCTGCCGGGCCGGTCGTTCGAGGCGCTGAAGGCGTCCGTCAACTTCGACCGGGTGCTGTTCGACGGGGCCGAGTTCGGCACCGCGACCGCGACCGGATCGCCCGAGGAAGAGGACTACCTCGGCCTGCCTGGCCTGCTGGACCCGGACCAGGTGGCCCAGCTGCTGCGCAAGCGCCAGGCCGCGCAACTGGCGGCCCGCTCGGCCGCCACCGGCGCCATGACGGCCGCCCCGCCCGTGCCCGCCGGCCCCCCAGCGGGGATTAACCCCGCTATGCCCGCTGCTCCGGCGATGGTCCCGGCGTCGGCGGGGCCGGCGTCCGGCCTGGCCGCTCCCGCCGCCGGCCCCCCGCGGCCAACGGTCAGCCGGGAGGCCCTGGCCGCCCTCCGCAAGGAGCTCAACGGCCTGGTTGGCGCGTGGAGCCACCGCACCGGCCAGCCCCACGGCGTCATCCACAACGAGCTGCGCAACGCCTGCGGCGGCCCGGCCATCCCGCAGGCCTCGGCCGAGCAGATCCAGGCCCGCATCCAGAAGATCCGCCAGTGGGCCTTGTCGCGCCGTTAAGCACTCTGGCCCCACTAGCCTCAAGTCCGGTAAACCAGACATTCACCATTCCCGGGTTATAGCCTGCCTATAGGCCTACACTGCTGCCTTACTGGCGCTTACTTCGCCTAACTGGATGAGTTGCGCGATGTTGCCCATTATCAGGGGAGTGGGGTGGCCTAATGAAGCAGGCCGAAGGCCTTACGGCTAAGGAACGGGCAGTCTTGTTCGCGCTCATGGGGGTGGCGCGCGAGATCTCGAATCCGGACCTGGAGTCCGTCGCCGGATTCCGGCTCGACGGCAAGGAGCGCCGCCGGCTGAACGACCGCAAGCTGGTCGACAGCCGCAAGGCCGGCCGCCCGTACGTGCACGAGCTGGCCGACGCGGGCTGGTCCTGGTGCGCGGCCGAGCTGTCGGCCGGCCTCCATGGCCAGGTGCCCAGCATGGAGGGCGCCCTGTACGCCGTCCTCGGCGGCCTCGCCCGCTACCTGGACCGCGCGGAGCTCAGCCTGGCCGAGCTGTTCGAGCCGCGCCCCGAGCGCGAGCCCGGGGACACTGGCGAGCTCATCGCGGCCGCCTACCGCGAGCTGGCGGCCGAGCCCGGGAAGTTCATCAAGCTCCGCGAACTGCGCGCCTACCTGGCCGACGTCCCCCGCGCTGAGCTCGACGCGACCCTCGAAAAGCTCTACCGCAATCAGCAGGTGAATTTGGTGCCCATGGCTAATCAGCAGGCTCTCACCGAGGCCGACCGGGAATCAGCCGTCCGGGTTGGCGGCGAGGCTAAGCACATGATTTCGATTCAGCGTGGGTGACGGCGATGAATGAAGAAGAGCGCAAGGCGCTGTCATCGTTGACCTTCAACTGGACAAGCGCGCTGGAGGATGTCTGGCGGCCGGCCCCTTATCACGTCGAGGGCCTGCACGCTGAGGCCGCCAGGCTGATTCGCACGGGCATCGAGGAGGCAATCACGAGCGGGCACGGCAGGCCGCTCGGGCTGCCGCTGCAGGGGCAGCGCGGAGCGGGCAAGACGCACCTGCTGGGCTGGGCCCGCCAGCAGGTCCAGGCCACCGGCGGGTACTTCTTCCTGCTGGGCGATCTCACCCGCAAGACGTTCTGGGAAGAGGCGCGCAGCGCCTTCGTCCAGCAGCTCCTGCCGCTGGAGGACGGCAGCCGCAACCAGCTCGGGCGGTTGCTGAGTGACCTCGCGGACCAGGCGGGGGTGGACAAGCAGGTCCGGGACGCGATCACCGGGGCCGCCACGCCTACTCCGGCGGACCTCACGGCCTTCATTGACGCGCTCTGTGAGCTGGACCCCTCGCTCACCCCGCCCGCCCTGGACACCGCCCGCGCCCTGGTCCTGCTCGCCTCCCCGGAGTCCCGGCACTCCGATGTCGGCTACTCCTACCTCGACGGCGGCGATGTCGAGCCGTCCGAGCGGCAGCCCTGGGGCATCCGGAACAAGCCCCGCAGCGCCCGGTTCGTCATCAACCAGGTCTCGCGGCTGCTGACGTTGTCCGGGCCGGCCATCGTCGCCGTGGACCAGGTTGACGCCCTCGTGGACGAGGTCGGCCGGAGCGAGGACGTGAGCAAGATCGCCGAGGTCGCGACCGGGTTCATGGACCTGCGCGACACCACCTACCGCACGTTCACGATCGTCTCCTGCCTCCCCGAGACCTGGGACTACGTGGACCGCAGCCTGAGCTACGCGGTCACCGACCGGTTCCGCGGCCCGTGCCAGATACAGAACATCCCGAACGCCGACATCGCCCGGCACATGATCGAGAAGCGCTTCGCGGCCGACTACACGCGGGCCGCGTTCGCGCCGCCGTACCCAACGTGGCCGGTCCGCCCGCGCGCCTTCGACGAGGCCATCGGGTACACCGCCCGGTCGCTGCTGAAGCGGATCGAGGCGCATGTCCGCGAGTGCCTGCGCCAGGACCGCCTCACGGAGCTCGACTCGCTCGCCGAGGGGGAGGGCGGCTCCCACCCGGGCCGTGCGGACCGGGAACTGCCCGCCGACCCGGATCGGCCGTCCCCGGTGACGCTAGCCGCGCTGGACGCCCGGTTCCGCGCGCTCTGGGACGACGCCGAGGTCTCGGCCGCCCTGGTCCCCGGCACCGAGGACGGCCTGATGCCGGACCTGCTCGACGCGGGCCTGGACGCCTGGGTGCGGGAGCGCGGGGAGAGCGACGGGCTGGCCTTCATCCGCGAGCGGCAGCCCCGCAAGAGCCCGGCGCTGCACGCGGAACTGCGCATGATCACCGACGACCGGACCGAGCGCCAGCGCCGCTGGGCGTTCCGCGCGATCGCCGCCGAGCACGCGCTCGCGGTGCAAGCCCGCCTGCGCAACGCGGTCGGGGCGGTCGGCCTCGACGCCGACACGCCCAACCGCCAGCTGTTCGTCCTGCGCGCCGCGCCGTGGCCGGGCGGCAAGAAGACCGAGGCCCAGCGGGCCGACTTCACCGCCAGGGGCGGCCTCGCGCTCCCGGCCACCGTCGGGGACCTGAAGACGTTCACCGCGCTGCGCGGGCTGCTGGCCGAACGCGATCCCGACCTGAACGCCTGGCTCGCGGACCGCCAGCCCGCCCACAAGACCGAGCTGCTGAGCCTGGCGCTGGGCGACATCGTGCCGCCCGGGGCGCCGGCCGCCCCTGAGACGGAGGGCCTGCCCGGGCAGGCCCCGTCCAGCCACCCCGACATCACGGGCCCGGGCGCCTCGCCGGCCGGCGCTGCCTCGGTCGTGATGTCCCCGGACGCCTTCCCGGTCGGCGCGCGAATGCCAGGCGGAACGCCGGTCAGCGTTGACCTCGCGGCGCTGTCCAAGCACGTGGTCCTGTTCGCGGGGACCGGATCGGGCAAGACCGTGCTGCTGCGCCGCATCATCGAGGAGTGCGCGCTGCGCGGCGTGTCCGCCATCGTCCTGGACCCCAACAACGACCTCGCCCGGCTCGGGGACGCGTGGCCCGATCCCCCGCCCGCATGGTCGGCCGCCGACGCCCGGCGAGCGGCCGAGTACCTGGCCACGACCGACGTCATGGTCTGGACGCCGCGCCGGCTGGCGGGCCGGCCGCTGACGTTCCGGCCGCTGCCGGAATTCGCCACCGTCCGCGATGACCAGGACGACCTCGACGCCGCGATCGACGCCGCCGTCGGGGCGATCGCGCCGCGCGTGGTGAGCTCGGGCCGGAAGGCCGAGGAGGAAACGGCGGTGCTGCGCGAGGCGCTGCGGTACTTCGCCCTGTCCGGCGCGAGCGAGCTGGACAGCTTCATTGACCTGCTGGACGAGCTGCCCGAGGACATCAGCTCCCTGCGCAACGCGCCCGCCACGGCGGGCACCCTGGCCCAGCGGCTGCGGGTGGCGCGCATCAACGACCCCTTGTTCGCCGGGCAGGGGGAGCCGGTGGACCCGGGCGTCCTGCTCACGCCGCCGCCCGGCAAGCGCGCCCGGGTCTCGGTGATCAGCATGATCGGCCTGCCGAGCCCGGCCCAGCGGCAAGGGTTCGTCAACCAGCTCCAGATGGCCCTGTTCTCCTGGATCAAGCAGAACCCGGCCCGGGACCGGCCGCTGAGCGGGCTGCTGGTGATGGACGAGGCCCAGGACCTGGTGCCGTCCGGCCGGGTGACCGCGTGCAGCGAGAGCACCCGGCGGCTGGTCGCGCAGGCCCGCAAGTACGGCCTGGGCCTGATGTTCGCCACGCAGGCCCCGAAGGGCCTGCACAACCAGATCCCGGGTAACGCCGTCACCCAGTTCTACGGGCGGCTGAGCAGCCCGGCCCAGATCGGCGCGGCTCGTGAGGTCGCCAAGGCCAAGGGCGGCGACGTCCCCGACATCGCCCGGCTCAGCCGGGGCCAGTTCTACGTCGGGACCGAGGGCACGCGGTTCCTGAAGGCGGCCACTCCGCTGTGCCTGTCCTACCACCCGTCCGCCCCGCTGACCGAGGAGGAGGTCATCGCCCGCGCCCGCCGCTAGGACGCGGCGGAGTGATTGCCGCCGGTTTGACGCATATGTGCGGCGAATCGACGGCAGTTACCGGCCGGATTTTGATAACAGCAAGAAGATGGCAGGCGGCGCGGGTGCCACGGGCGGCGCGGGCGGCGCGGGTGCCACGGGCGGCGCGGGTGCCACGGGCGCCGGGAAGTCGCGGGCGGCGGGAAGTCGCGGGCGGCGCGGGTGCCACGGCGCGGGCGGCGCGGGCGCCGGGAAGTCGCGGCGGCTGATAACAGCAAGAAAAGCCGCGGACGCTGCCGGTGCTGCCAATGAGCCGGGCGCGGCGGAGACGCGACGAGGGGCTGGCCGTCTGGTGGCAGGCGGGCAGCCCCTCGGGGGCGTTGCTAGCTGAGGGGAGCGCGGACGGCGGACGTGAAGCGGGCCCAGTCGGCCGGGGTGGCCCGCAGGACCGGGCCGTGGCCGTCGTCCTTCGTGTCGCGGACCAGGACCGCGCCGGGAGCGTGGGCGGCCTCCACGCACTGGATGCCGCCGTTGCTGCTGTAGGTCGACTTGCGCCACGGGAGCGCGCCGACCTCGACGCACTGGGCGCCGCCGTTGCCGCTGTAGCTGGACTTGCGCCAGCCGGGGCTCACTGCTGCTGCTGTCGGCTGTTCCAAAACTCGATCGCCTCCGTGATGAGCTCGCCCGACTGCGCCACGCTGCGGGCGTAGCCGTGGATCTTCTGGAATAGGGCGGTGACGTCGCGAACCTCGTCCGGGTCGTCGCTCACGTGGTCCTTCACGGTCGCCAGTGCCATGATATCGGGCATGCCGGGCCCGCTCGCGATCTCGAATGCGCCCTCCGCGCCAGGGAAGTAGCCCTCGTCGGGGATGACCTGGATCACGACGTTGCGGCGGCGGGACAGCTCCAGCAGGTCGGCCAGCTGGGCGGCCATGACCGCCGGCGAGCCGACCTGGAAGTACAGCGCGCGCTGGTGGATCAGCGCGGTGACGTGGGCCGGGTCGTCGCCGTCGACCCGCTCCCGGCGCTGCATGCGGACCTTGGTCTGCTCAGCGGCGTCCTCCTCGTCCAGGCGGCCCAGGAGGAACATGGCGTGGCAGTACTCCCGCTTCTGCAACGGGCCGGGGATCAGCAGCAGGCCGAACAGGCGCAGGAACGTCGCCACTGCCTCGGCCGCGAAGTACTTGCGGGCGAACTCCCGGACCGGGCCGCTGACCGTGCGGGCCAGGGCGTGCTGGCGCAGGACGGACCGGCGCATGAGGTCGCCGGTGACCCCGTACAGGTCGAGCAGCAGCGCGAGCATCTCCGGGGTCGGGACGTGCGCCCCGGTCTCGGCCTTGCCGATGCTGTCGGGGCTGTAGCCGACGCGGGTGCCGGCGGCGGCCAGGGTGGTGAATCCCGCTGCCTGGCGCAGGTCCTTGAGCGTCTCGCCAAGGGCGGCCCCGGCGTCTTCCGCCGGATCGCGGTTCTGGGGGATGGGCATGGGCTGACCTCCGCGGCGTCGGAAGGGTAACGAAGTGGCAGGTATCGCCGGTAGCGTAACGCCGGCGGAGCGTGGCCGGGCCGGGAAGCGCCGGGTGCATAACTGAAAGGAGCGGAAAGCCGCGCGGGCGCGGCATTCCAGGCGACGGCGCCCGGCCTTTAATTCCGCTGCGGCCGTTAATTGGCCGGTGCCGTGCCTGGCTCTGCGGGCGCTTTTGCGCGGAAACGCCAGGGCTGCTGCCAGGCGTTTCTTGCCCGCAGGGGCGCGGGCGATGGCAACTGCGTGCGCACTGGAGGCTTTAGCCGGTTCCTCTCATTGCCAGGGGCGGACGCGCTTAGCTATTAATCGCACGAAGACTGGCAACGCCTTGCGGAATGGGCGCCGGCCGGCCCGTCGCGGCGAGTGACCATCGATCTCGCAGAGTGATTGACCGGGGGACTGGTTCAAAGTGAGAACGGGTGGCCGGGGGCAGCGGCGTACGCATGCAGTATGCCCGCTCGCGCGGGACCGACCTGCAAGAGAAGGAGCGCGATGAGCACCGACGCGACCGCTGCCCCCAGTCAAGTTCCCGCCCCCCGACCCCCCGCTGCCGAGGCCGCGCCCGTCCCCGCCGCCGCGGCCACCGCGCCGCCCCTGCTCGGCGACCCCGGCGCCCTCGGCCTGCCCTGCTTCGTCGTCGGCTCGGTCGCCCTTGGCCTGCAGCTGATCGGCGTCGTGCCCGCCGCCGCGGCGGGCGCGCCCATCGCGATCATCCTCACCGCGACGTCCATCGGCCTGGGCCTGGCGACGCTCTGGGCCGCGTCGCTCGGCCAGACGGCGGTGGCGAGCGTGTTCGGCATCTTCGCCGGGTTCTGGCTCAGCTACGCCGTCCTCGTCCTGGGCCTGACCCACAACTGGTTCGGGATCGCGCCGGCGTCCATCCAGGCGACCCAGGAGCTGTTCCTGGTGGCCTGGCTGGTGGTCATGGTCATGCTGACCCTCGCGACGCTGCGCCTGCCGCTGGCCTTCACGGCGGTGTTCGCGCTCGTCGACGTGGCGCTGCTGCTGGTGTTCCTCGGCACCAACGAGGGGTCCGCCGGCATGCTGAAGGCCGGCGGCTACGTCGCCCTGGTGTTCGCCGCGATCGGCGTGTACCTGTACTTCAACACGGCGTCCCTGGCGACCGGGGGGCGCGCCCTTCCGCTCGGCAACCCCGTCCAGCGGAGCTGAGCCGACGCCGGCGGGGCGGCTGCGCTGCGACGAGAACCTAGGCGCTCGCGACCGCCACGCCGGCGCCGCGCAGGGAATCGATCGCCTCGGTGGTGGTGCCGGGGGAGACGCCGGCCGTCAGGCCGAGCAGGACGGTGGTCGTGAACCCCTCGGCGGCGGCGTCGGCGGCGGTGGCCCGGACGCAGTAGTCGGTGGCGATCCCGACGACGTCGACCGTGTCCACCCCCCGCTCCCGCAGCCAGCCCGCGAGCGGGGTCCCGTCCTCCGCCGCTCCCTCGAAGCCGCTGTAGGCGGCGGCGTGCGCGCCCTTGCGGAAGACGGCCTCGACCGCGGAGGTGTCCAGGTCCGGGTGGAACTGCTGCCCGGCCGTCCCGGCGACGCAGTGCGCGGGCCACGAGGTGGCGTAATCCGGGTGCGCCGCGAAGTGGCTGCCCGGGTCGATGTGGAAGTCCTGGGTAGCCACGACGTGGTCGTAGCCGTGCTCGCCCGACGCGAGCAGCGAGGTGATGCCCCGGGCGACGGCGCCCCCGCCGGCTACCGCCAGGGAACCGCCCTCGCAGAAGTCGTTCTGGACATCGACGATGATCAGCGCGCGCACGACGCTCACCTTATCCCTCGGCCGGGACGTTGCTGGGCATGAAGAAAGGGATGTCGTTCAGGAGGTTGTGGTTGTAGACGAGGATGGAGTAGCCCTCGTAGTTATACGTCTTGGCCGGGTCGCCGAACGTCTGCGTGACCGACCGGAGGTACCGCGAGACCGGGAACGGCGGCAGGCCGGTGAAGCCGGTGAACGGCTGCGTCCCGGGGGATCCCTCGTACAGCACCACGAAGCTGGCGTAGTTGTCGCGCGGGTCGTACCACGACGGCAGGACCTGCTTATGGCCCGCCTGCACGAACCGGTTGCGCCCGGGGACCTTCTCGATCGGCCTGATCTTGATCTTCTGGCCGGTCTCGACGGTGACGATGCTGGCGGCCCAGTAACCGGACAGGCCGTAGGTCAGGTGGTGCTGCTCCAGCCAGCCGGCCAGGTTCTCGTTCTGGGCCGGGGCCTTGGGCTGGCTCGCGGAGTAGCCCAGGCCGCCCAGGTAGCCGCACAGCACGAGCGCCAGCAGCGGGGCCGTCACCAGGCGGGCCTTGCCCGCGGTGAGCAGCCAGCGGGCGAGCAGCCGCCCGGCCAGCGCCGCCCCGAGCGTCAGCACCGGGCTGATCTCGCGGGTGAAGGTGATCTCCTGGTTGTTCGTGCCGGCCACGAACGCCAGCAGGTTCAGCGTGATCCCGAGCACGAGCAGCTGGGTGACGACGTCCCGCTCGCGCAGGTAGCGCCACCAGCCGGCCGCGATCGCGCCCGCGCCGATGGCCGCCCCCGCCAGGTGGACCATCTCCAGGCCGGCCCGCAGGCCGGGGTGGACCCCGACGAAGTTGGCCCCGGCCAGCACGAGCAGGCACCACCCGGTGATCCGCAGGTTGTGCCAGAAGATCATGTTCCACGGCGACAGCCGGGTGATGGGCGCGGTCTGCAGCGGCCCCCCCAGGGCCGCGAGGATCTCCGGTGCGCGGTAGCAGATGATCGCGGCCACGATGCCCGCCGCGAGCAGGGCGAGGCCGAACCGGTCCGGCTCGGGCGCCTGGCCCTGGTCCGTCCGGCGCGCGCGCGACCGGTCGCGGATGAGCCGGTAGCCGGCGGTGATGACCAGCGGCGCCGCCCCGATGAACAGCACCGTCTCGTCGGCCAGCCCCGCCCAGGCGAGGATGACCCCGGCCGCGGCGGCCACCCACCAGCCCCGCAGGCGCCCCGCGCGACTCGCGGACTGGGCCTTGACCAGGGCAGCGGCCCGCCCGCGGTCGATGACCAGCCAGGCCAGCATGACCGGCACGGCCGTGCCGAAGTGGTCGGGGGAGTTCAGCAGGGTGTAGGTCCCGGCGTCGAGCTGCGGGGCGATCATGATGCCGATCGCCAGCGCCGCCCGGGCGTACCGCTCGCGCGGCGGCGGCGCGCTCTCGCCCTTGGCCGGGCCCATGGCGACCAGGCCCGCCAGCAGCATCGCGAGCGTGTAGGTGAGCGCCGCCCCGACGTGCATCACGTCCCCGGACAGTCCTCGTACCGCCTCGACCAGCGCGTACTCGGGCACCTCGGTCGTCAGGAAGTTAACGTCGCCCGGGAGCCAGCCCTGCAGGCGGATGTGGCCGTGCAGCATCTGCCAGGCTTGCAGCGCCTGGGCCGACCCGTCGGAGTTCGCCGCGTTGGTCCGCGACAGCAGCAGGTTGACCCAGAACGTGAGGAAGAACCCGATGAGGACCGCGACGGCCTTCAGTGCCCAGCCCCGGCGTCCGGACAGGAAGCGCGGCCCCGCGCTCGGCCCGGGGCCGCCGCCGTTCCCGGGACCACCGCCGTTCCCGGTGCCGCCCGCGCCCCGGCGGTCCGGCCAGGACTGGCCTGATGCCCCCTGACCGGGTACCTCCTGGCCCGGCAGCATGCCCCGCAACGAGTCCTCCCAGTGTCTGACCCCTGTCGGGTGCGGCCTAGCCCTCATCTCCGTGCGCCCCGAGGATGGTCGGGATGGCCGGGTAGCCGCGCGAGAGCTGCAAGGCGTACGGCGGCAGTTCGGCGAGTGCCTCCTGGTGCCGGGACCGGGCCGCGGCCAGCGGCTCCCTCCCCGTCACCGTACCGGATCGCACCAGCTCGTGCAGCAGGACGCGGGCGCCTTGCGCTTCGGAATTCGGTGATTCTAGCAGGATTCGCTCGGTCACCGCGTGATTATCGGGACCAAGCTCGCGAATCGCCCATTTGCGCCCGCCCCGCCCGGGCTTGCCGACCGACCGCTTGGCCACCGGCAGCAGCTCCCGGTCGCCGGCGTCGCCCGACGAGCGGGCCACTACCTTGTAGACCAGCGCCGCGGTGGGCGCCCCGGACCCGGTCACCAGCGAGGTGCCGACCCCGTAGCCGTCGACGGGGGCGACGGCGAGGCCCGCGATCGAGTACTCGTCCAGGTCGCCGGTGAGGATGATCCGGGTGCCGGTCGCGCCGAGGGAGTCCAGCTGCGAGCGCACCGCGAACGCGACGGCGGCCAGGTCGCCGCTGTCGATCCGGACCGCGCCGAGGGCCGGCCCGGCCACCGAGACGGCCGTGCGGACCGCCTCGGCGACGTCGTAGGTGTCTACCAGGAGGGTGGTGCCCGGGCCGAGGGAGCTCACCTGGGCGCTGAACGCGTCCTTCTCCGAGTCGTGGACCAGCGTGAACGCGTGGGCGGCGGTCCCGGAGGTGGGCACCCCGTACATGTAGCCGGCGGCGAGGTTCGACGTTGACCCGAAGCCCGCGATGTAGGCGGCCCGGGCGGCGGCGACCCCGGACATCTCCTGGGTGCGGCGCGACCCCATCTCGATGAGCGACCGGCTGCCGGCCGCCATGACCATGCGCGACGCGGCCGAGGCGACCGCGCAGTCGTGGTTCATGATCGACAGCGCCACCGTCTCCAGCAGTACCGCCTCGGCGAAGGTCCCCTCCACGACGAGGATCGGGGACCCGGGGAAGTAGACGTCGCCTTCTGCGTAGCCCCAGATATTCCCGCCGAAACGGTAAGCTTCGAGGAAGCCGAGCGTGTCCTCGTCCACCACGCGGGACTCGCGCAGGAACCCGATCTCGGCCGGCCCGAAGCGGAACTGCTCAAGCGCGTCGAGCAGCCGCCCGGTGCCGGCCACGACGCCGTACCGGCGGCCGTGGGGCAAGTGCCGGGCGAAGACCTCGAACACCGCCCGGCGACTGGCCGCCCCGCTGCGCAAGGCGGCCTGGAGCATGGTTAGCTCGTAATGATCAGTAAGCAGAGCGGCGCTGGGGGGCAGGGCAGCTCCTCCCGGCCGGCCATTGGCCGACGGTGCTGCCTGGCTGTTCACCGAATAAGTCACGAGTGGAAGACTACGTATAAGGAGGTGCGCAGCTGTGAGCGTGGCACCCGCTGAGGTTGATCTTCCGCGCATCGAAGACGAATCGGTGCCCGACAAGCCCTGGATCACCCTCGTCTGGAACGACCCGGTGAACCTCATGTCCTACGTGACCTACGTGTTCGAGCACGTATTCGGTTATCCCCGTTCTAAGGCCGAGAAGCTTATGCTCGATGTTCACCGCAAAGGCAAGGCCGTGGTGGCCAGCGGAACCAGGGAGGCCATGGAGCGCAACGTCGAGGTCCTGCACGGGTACGGCCTGTGGGCCACCGTCAGGCAGGACGCGTAGCCGGTGGAGATGTTCCGGCGCACGCGAGACGGCGGGGTGCGGACCTGGCTGTCTGATGGCGAGGCGGAGCTGCTGCGCGCCTGCGTCACGGCGACCATCGACCTGATGGCGGGGGACCGTAAGGACCGGCCCCGGCGGACCATCATCGACGACCTGGAAGAGCTGTTCGCGGCGGGCCCGGACCCGCAGGTCCCCAGCGACCCGGTCCTGGCCCGGCTGCTGCCCGAGGGCTACCGGGACGACGCCGACAAGGCGGGGGAGTTCCGCAAGTACACCGAGTCGACGCTGCGCGAGGCGAAGAAGTACTTCGCGCAGACCGTGCTCGACACCCTGCCCGAGCGCGGGGGCGCGGTGCGGCTCACGGCCGACCAGGCACGGGACTGGCTGCGGGCGATCAACGACGTCCGGCTGGCGCTCGGGGTGCGGCTGAAGGTGACCGAGGAGTTCGAGGACCAGCTCGCCGCGCTCGACCCGGAGGACCCCCGGGTGGCCGACTTCACCGCCTACGGCTGGCTCGGCGCGGTCCTGGACTCCCTGCTCCGGGCACTGAACCGCTAGCCTGCGCATCATGCTGACGATCTCCCGCGGGCTAGCCGACCAGGTCATCGGGCACGCCCGCCACGACCACCCCGACGAGGCGTGCGGGGTGATCGCCGGGCCCGCGGGCGGCGACCGCCCCGAGCGGTTCATCCCGATGGAGAACGCCGCCCGGTCGCCCACCTTCTACGAGTTCGACTCCCGGGAGCACCTGCGGGTCTGGCGGGAGATGGACGACCGGGACGAGCAGCCCGTCGTGATCTACCACTCGCACACGATGACCGAGGCCTACCCGTCGCGGACCGACATCTCCTACGCGAACGAGCCGGAGGCGCACTACGTCCTGGTCTCGACGCGCGAGCAGGACGCGACCGAGTTCCGCTCGTTCCGGATCATCGACGGCGAGGTCACTGAGGAGCCCGTGACCATCACGGAATGATCCGCGTGAGCACGCGGTTGTCCAGCAAGCACTAGGAAAGCTGACTGAGGAGCGATTGTTCATGGCCATTGAGGTTCGCATCCCGACCATCCTGCGTACCTACACCGGCGGGGCGAAGGTGGTCGAGGGGTCTGGGTCCACCCTCGGCGAGCTGATCAAGAACCTGGACGCCGCGCACGCCGGCATCGGCGACCGCCTGCTGGACGGCGAGAAGCTGCGCCGCTTCGTCAACGTGTACAAGAACGACGAGGACGTGCGCTTCCTCGGCGGCCTGGAGACCCCGGTAGCCGACGGCGACACCGTCACCGTGCTCCCGGCCGTGGCCGGCGGCGCTTCCTAGGCCCTTTTCTTTTTCGCAAGGGAACCTCCGCATGCGCTACGAATCCCTCCTCGCCAGCCTGGGAAACACGCCGCTGGTGGGGTTGCCCCGGCTGTCGCCGTCCGACGACGTGCGGCTGTGGGCCAAGCTGGAGGGCTGCAACCCGACTGGCTCGGTCAAGGACCGGCCCGCGTTCTTCATGGTGGAGCAGGCGGAGAAGGACGGCCTCCTGCGCCCGGGGTCGACCATCCTGGAGCCGACCTCGGGCAACACCGGCATCTCGCTGGCGATGGTCGCCCGGCTGCGCGGCTACCAGCTCATCGTGGTGATGCCGGAGAACACCAGCGAGGAGCGCCGCCAGATGCTGCGCATGTACGGGGCGGAGATCTTCACCTCCCCGGCCGCGGGCGGCTCCAACGAGGCGGTCCGGGTGGCCAAGCGGCTCGCGGCCGAGCACCCCGACTGGGTGATGCTCTACCAGTACGGCAACGAGGCCAACGCCCGGGCGCACTACGAGACGACCGGCCCCGAGCTGCTCGCCGACCTGCCCTCGATCACGCACTTCGTGGCGGGCCTGGGCACGACCGGCACGCTGATGGGGACCGGCCGCTACCTGCGCGAGCACGTGCCCGAGGTGAAGATCGTGGCCGCCGAGCCGCGCTACGGCGAGCTGGTGTACGGGCTGCGCAACGTGGACGAGGGCTTCGTCCCCGAGCTGTACGACGAGTCGGTCCTGACGACGCGGTACTCGGTGTCCTCGCAGGACGCGCTGCGCCGCACCCGTGACTTCCTCAGCAAGGAAGGCATCTTCGCCGGCATCTCGGCCGGCTGCGCGCTGCACGCGGGCCTGGCGATGGCGGCCGCCGCCCTGCGGGCGGGGGAGCGGGCCGACATCGTGGTCCTGGTGGCCGACGGCGGCTGGAAGTACCTGTCCACCGGCGCCTACGGCGGCACCCTGGAAGAGGCCGAGGACAAGCTGGAAGGCCAGCTCTGGGCATAGCCGGGCGCAGCACCACCCGGCACAATGGGGCGCATGCGCCTTACTGTCGTTGGATGCTCGGGGAGCTTCCCCGGGCCGGAGAGCCCCTCGTCGTGTTACCTGCTCGAGGCGGAGGGATTCCGCCTCGTCATCGACATGGGGCACGGTGCCCTCGGCGTCCTGCAACGGTTCACCGGCCTTGGCGCGGTCGACGCGGTCCTGCTCAGCCACCTGCACGCCGATCACTGCGTGGACCTGTACGCGTACCGGGTGGCCCGCTACTACGCCCCCGGCGGCCCGATGCCGGTCATCCCGGTCTACGCCCCGGCGGGCGCGCTGGAGCGGGTCGGGCGGGTGCACGGGGTCGATGACCACGACGGGCTGGCCCAGTCCTTCCGGTTCGAGACGGTCACCGGCGGGACATTCGATATCGGCCCGTTCACGGTCCAGGCGGGCCGGGTGAACCACCCGGTCGAGACCTACGGCGCCCGGCTGTCGCACGGCGGGTCATCGCTCGCCTACTCGGCCGACACCGGGGAGAGCGACGAGCTCGTCGCCCTGGCCCGCGATGCGGACGTGGCCCTGTTCGAGGCGTCCTTCCTGGCCAGCCAGCCCGGGCGGCCGCCGAACCTGCACCTCACCGCGCAGGAGGCGGCCCAGCACGCCGCCCGGGCCGGGGCGGCCCACCTGGTGCTCACCCACCTCGTGCCCTGGAACGACCCGGAGGCCTCGCGGGCGGAGGCCGCCCCCTGCTACGACGGGAAGCTGACGCTGGCCGCCACCGGCCTGGTGCTTGACCTCTAGGCGACCCGGCCCCCCGGTACTGGCCCCCCGATAGGGTGGGAACCATGACACGACCTGACGGACGGGCGGCGGACGCGCTGCGCCCGGTGCGGTTCACGCGCGGCTGGCTGGAGCACGCCGAGGGATCGGTGCTGGTGGAGTTCGGGGCGACGCGGGTGCTGTGCGCGGCCAGCGTCGCCGAGGAGGTCCCGCGCTGGCGGCGCGGGAGCGGCCAGGGCTGGCTCACCGCCGAGTACGCGATGCTGCCGAGGGCGACGAACTCGCGCAACGACCGCGAGTCGGTCAAGGGCCGCCTCGGCGGGCGCACCCAGGAGATCTCCCGGCTCATCGGCCGCTCGCTGCGCGCGTGCGTGGACTACAAGGCGCTGGGCGAGAACACGATCACGATCGACTGCGACGTGCTCCAGGCCGACGGCGGCACCCGGACCGCCGCCATTACCGGCGGGTACCTGGCGCTCTGCGACGCGGTGGCGTGGCTGCGCGGCCGTAACCGGCTCAAGGGCTCGCCCCTGGTCGCCTCGGCCGCCGCCGTCAGCGTGGGCATCATCAACGGCGAGCCCCGGCTGGACCTGTGCTACACCGAGGACTCGGCCGCCGAGACCGACATGAACGTCGTCTGCACCGGTACCGGGGACTTCATCGAGATCCAGGGCACCGCCGAGGGCCAGCCGTTCTCCCGGGCCGAGCTCGACGCGCTGCTCGACCTGGGCGCGGCCGGCTGCGCCGAGCTCACCAAGCTCCAGGGGCAGGCGCTTGCCAGCTGAGCCGGGCGCCCCCGGGGTCGTCCTCGCGACCCGCAACGCGCACAAGGTCACCGAGCTGTCGCGGATCCTGGCGGGAACCGGCGTGCCGGTCGCGCTGGTGGGCCTCGACTCCTACCCGGCGATGCCCGAGGTGCCCGAGACCGAGGCCACGTTCGCCGGCAACGCCCTGCTCAAGGCGCGCGCGGTGGCCGGGTTCACCGGCCTCCCGGCCGTGGCCGACGACTCGGGAATCTGCGTGGACGCCCTCAACGGCATGCCCGGCATCTTCTCCGCCCGCTGGTCTGGCCGCCACGGCGACGACGCCGCCAACCTCGCCCTGCTCCTCGGGCAGCTGTCGGACGTGTCCGAGCGGGGCGCCCAGTTCGTGTGCGCGGCCGTCCTGGTCCTGCCGCCCGGCTCGGCTGGCTCCGGCGGGCGCCGGGAGTGGACCGTGACCGGGGTGCTGCCGGGCGCGCTCACCCGCGAGGCCCGGGGCAGCGGCGGGTTCGGCTACGACCCGATCTTCGTCCCCGAGGGGTCGGCGGTGACGACGGCCGAGCTGACGCCGGAGGAGAAGGACGCGATCAGCCACCGGGGCCGCGCCTTCCGCGCCCTCGCCCCGGTGGTCGCCCGGCAGCTAGCGGGCTAGGGGGCGGGGCCGGTGAGTGAAGCGTCACTGGTTTCCGCATCGCGGGCCGGAGGCGATAGATTGAAGCACCCGCCCGCGGCCAGACTGGGAGTGCTCATGGCAGGAGAACGGCTTGCGCCGGGCGACGACGCGCCGGACTTCACGCTGCCCGACGCCGACGGTAACCCGGTCACGCTGTCGGCCCTGCGCGGCCAGCGGGTCATCGTGTACTTCTACCCGGCCGCGATGACGCCCGGCTGCACCAAGCAGGCGTGCGACTTCACCGAGAGCATGCCCGCCCTGGACAAGGTCGGCCTGGCGGTGCTCGGCGTCTCGCCCGACGCCCCGGCCAAGCTGGCCCGCTTCCGGGAGAAGGAGGGCATCGCCTTCCCGCTGCTGTCCGACCCGGACAAGTCAGTGCTGACCGCCTACGGTGCCTACGGCGAGAAGATGAACTACGGCAAGACGATCATGGGCGTGATCCGCTCCACGTTCGTGATCAGCGCCGACGGCAAGGTCGAGAAGGCCCAGTACGCCGTCAAGGCGACTGGCCACGTCGAGCGGCTGCGAAAAGAGCTCGGCGTGTAACGGCGAGCTCTAGTCCACGATCTCGCGGGCGTGGCGGAATGGCAGACGCGGCAGGTTTAGGTCCTGTTGGTGGCAACACCGTGGGGGTTCAAGTCCCTTCGCCCGCACACATTACGGCTCGTCTGGTACTCACTGGTGAGTGCGCACTCGCAGGTCCTCACGACCAGCCGCCGGGCGCCTTGCTGGTTACGGGCTTTGTGGCCTGCCGTCGGCCCGCCCGCCCGGCCGGTCAGGGAGTGGCATCTGCGGGCGCCGTGTCTGCGGGCGCCGTGTCCTCGGGGACGGCGTCGGGGCTGACGAGCGTGTAGGCCGTCTGGCCGTCGCGGACCGCCGCCAGCGCGTCCTCGGGGCGGTCGCCGTGCTCGAAGTCGATCACGATGACGCCCGGACCGACCTCGGCCAGCCCGTCGGGCAGGGGAACGATGGCGGTGAGCAGCCGGACCCGCTCCGGCGGCGGGCCGTCGGGCAGGAACCGCGCGACTCGCTGCCGCCATTCCTGGCCCTTGCCCGCGAGCACGGCCACGTGCTCGGGGAACGTCGTCAGGTGGGCGGTGACAGCCCCCTCGGCGACGATGACCTCGCAGGCCAGGTCCTCGGGCAGGACGGCGAAGGTGTCCTCGCCGGTCTGGTGGCCGCTGAGCATGACCTCCTGTACGAGGCGCTCGCCGTCGTTGCCGCCGACGCGGACGCCGATGACCACGAACGGGCGCGGGTCATCGGAGCCCGGCTCGGGCTGGAGCCACGCGAGGGCCGGGGCATCGGTCACGGGCCTAAGGTACCCGACCGGGGCCGGGGTCCTCCCCGGGCGCGGAACGGGCGCGGAAGAGGCGCTCGATCGCCTCGGCGTTGTCCGGTGGCGACAGCAGCAGCACCTCGTCGCCCGGCTCCAGGCGGGTGTCGTCGCCCGGGGTGAGCAGGGTGCCGTCCCGGACGACCAGGCTGACCCAGGTGTCCTCGCCGCCCGCCAGGTCCCCGACGGTGGTGCCATCGGCCGGGGAGCCGGCGCCCACCTGGTAGCGGTGCAGGCCCTCGGGTTGCTCGCGCAGGCGGACGCCGAGCGACCATGGCTCGGGCTCGACCGTCCGCAGCGGGATCCTCAGCCGGCTCGCCAGCCCCGGGACCAGGCCGCCCTGGATCGTCACCGAGAAGCCGACGATGACGAAGATGATCTCGTAGGCCCGGGCCGCCCCGGCCGTGCCCGACTCGGCGATCGCGCTGCCGAGCAGGATCGGGACGGCCCCCTTGAGGCCGGTCCACAAGAAGAACACCCGCTCGGGCCGCGAGAGCCGGACCGGCAGCGACACCAGGCCGACGAGGACCGGCCGGATCACCAGGGCGAGCAGCGCCGCGATGGCCAGGCCCGCTGCCCACGCGTTGTCGTTGCCGAGGCTCGACAGGTTGACGGTGAGGCCGAGCATCACGAAGGCGACCACCTCGGCCAGGCTCGCCATCGAGGAGTGGAACCGCTCGATCTCCCGCTTGTAGGGGGCGGGCTCGTCCCCGATGACGATGCCGGCCACGAACACCGCCAGGAACCCGGAGCCGTGGGCGACGTCGGCCACCCCGTAGATCGCCAGCGCCCCGGCCAGCACCCGGGGCGAGTACAGGCCCTCGCTGGGCAGCGGCACCCGCCGCATCAGCTCCAGCAGCCCGTAGCCGAGGGCGGCGCCGGCGACCGCGCCCACCGCCATCTGGGTCGCGAAGCTGATCAGGACGTGGACGGCGATCCCGCCGGCCGAGCCGGTCGCCCCGAGCAGGGCGCCGAGCAGGGCGATGCCGACCGGGTCGTTGGCGCCGGACTCGCCCTCCAGCAGGGTGCCGGTCCGCCCCGACACCTCGCGCCGGCCGAACACCGAGAACACGACGGCCGGGTCGGTCGCCGCCACCGCCGTCCCCAGCAGCAGCGACATCCGCCAGTCCAGGGCCGCCAGCCAGCGGGCCGCCAGCGCCGCGCCCGCCGCCGTGACCAGCGTGCCCGCCACCCCGATCCAGGTGATCGCCCCGGCCGCGGCCCGGAACCGCCGCCAGCCGATGTGCATCCCGCCGTCGAACAAGATGACCGCCAGCGCGATCGTGACCACGTGCTGGACGGTGCTGACCGGCAGCTGGGCCGCGTGCGGCCGCAGTTCCGCGACCACTGCCGCCGCGACCAGGAAGAACGCCGGGGCCGGGACCCGGATCCGGGCGCTCAGCCGGTTGGACAAGATCGCGGCCAGCCCGACGAGGCCGATCGCTAGCACAACCGCGCCGAACGTGTCGCCCGTCATGATCGCCGATGGTAGCCGATCGGCGGCCAGCGGGCTGCGGCCCGATCGCCGTCAGCCGCCCCGCTGCCCCGGCCGCCCCGGGGCCGCCGGGGAAGGACGAGCCGACGTTCACCAGTAATCGTGTCATAGCCTCTTGTACCTTGCCCGCGCGCGCGAGGTGTTGGAGTCGGGCTGGCTCATTCCTGGCCGGAATAACCGCGAGCTTGAGCATGGGTTCGCCCGGCTCGTCGGAAGTCCGCACGCGGTGGCGGTGTCGTCCGGTACATTCGCGCTGGAGATCGTGATGCGTGCGGCCGGACTTGCCGGGTCGGCGGTGCTGGTGCCGGCGAACACGAACTATGCAACCCTCGCGGGGCAGTGCCTCGCCGCCGGAGTGGTCATCGTGACCGGCACCACCGTCGCCGGGATCACCCATGCCGATGGCAAGGTCACCGGCGTGCGGCTGTCGAGTCAGCACCTGTCCGCGCGTCATGTGGTCATCGCCGCCGGAACCGGGACGACGCAGCTCCTGTCCGACGTTGGTTCGCCGCAGGCGCGCCTGCTTCGATCGAGGTTGGACATTATGATCCACCTGCCGGGCGCGCAGCTTCGCCGGGGCTTGATCTTCTCGGCGCCGGACCGGCCCGTGATGATGCCGGCGCTCGGCGGCGGGGCGCTGGTGTCATTCTTTGGCGGGCGGCAACCGGAGATCACCGGCCGCCGTGCGTTTTCAGTCGATCTCGGCAAGGCAACCATGCTGCTCAGCGAGACGCTGCGGTCGCTCTCCCCGGGAACCGTAACTGCGGCCGGAGACCACACTGTCGCCTACGTGGCAGGCAAGACTGACTATGTCGGGGTTCCGCACGCGGAGAATGGCACGATTAACCCCGGCTATCACGTGATCGATCACGAGCGGACCGATGGCCTCTACGGCCTGCATACGGTCATTACCGGCAAGATGACCCTGGGATTCCACGCCAGCAAGACCGTGGCGGATTCAATCACCGGTACCCGGCTGCCGTTGGCGCTCAAGCAAGTGCCAACGGCAGACCCGTCCCCCCGGCTGATCGCGGTTGAGCCGTGGGCAGCCCCGGCCCGGTTGTAGTCCCAGCCATGCAAGAACCCGGGGCGCCCATCGTGACTACAGCCGTATCCACCGTCTACACCAGCCGATGGTGGACCGTCGAGGAACACGATGTCGCCACCGCCGACGGCCAGCCCGGCCTGTACAACGTGCTGCGCTGCGGCGATGGCGTTACCGTACTCGCGACCGCCGCCGACGACTACTGGCTCATCCGTGAGTACAAGTACGCCATCGGCCGGGAAAGCTGGCAACTGGCCAGTGGGGGCATCGACGACGGCGAGCCGCCACGGCAGGCGGCCGCGCGGGAACTGCTAGAGGAAACCGGGCTGATCGCGGACGCGTGGGAACCGCTCGGGCTAGTGCACCCGTACCCCACTAACATCGCCTCGACCGTTCACCTGTTCCACGCCCGCGACGCCCGGCCGGTCCAGGAACCCGAACCGGGAATCAAGCTCACCCTGGCACCCGGCTCGCTGGTGCGGCGGTTGATCGCGCAGGGGGAAATTACCCACGCGGCATCGCTGGTGGCCCTGCTCCTCCACCTTAGCGACGTCGAACCTGGCGATTGCTAGCCTTTACCGGCCGAGAAGCTGGTAACGAGCCTCCGTCGCGCTCTTTTGTGCTTGCCACCACCACTCATTGTCCCGGAACCAGTCGATGGTGGCGGCCAGTCCTGCCTGGAAGTCCGCGTATAGCGGACGCCAGCCCAGCTCGGAGCGAATCTTGGCGGTGTTATTTGAGTACCGCAGGTCGTGGCCCGGCCTGTCCGGCACGTGCTCGTAGGAGTCCGGGTCGTGCCCCATAAGCGCCAAGATGAGCTGCACGATCTGCTTGTTGCTGCGTTCATCACCCGAGCCGACCAGGTACGTCTCCCCGATCTTGCCCTGAGACAAGATCAGGTGCACCGCCGCGTTATGGTCATCGACGTGCGTCCACTCGCGGACATTGTCGCCGGCCCCGTACAGTTTCGGCTTCCCGCCGCGTAGTACATTGGTTATCTGGCGCGGGACGAACTTCTCCACGTGCTGGAACGGGCCGTAGTTGTTCGCGCAGTTAGAGATCGTCGCCTGCATTCCGAACGATCGGGCCCAGGCCCGTACGAGCAGGTCAGAACTTGCCTTGCTCGCAGAGTAGGGACTCGACGGATCGTAAGGCGTCGTCTCGGTGAACTGCTCCGTGCTATCCAGCGGCAGGTCACCGAACACTTCGTCGGAGGAAATGTGATGCAGTCGGCCACCATGACGGCGTACCGCCTCCAGCAGGGTGTACGTGCCGATGATATTGCTGCGGATGAACGGCTCGGGATCGTGCAGCGAGTTGTCAACGTGGGACTCCGCGGCGAAGTGCACGATCAGGTCAGCGCTTTCGACCAGGCGATTCACTACGTCCGCATCGCAGACATCTCCGTGCACGAATTCAATTTGGTCAGCCACTTGCGACAATGTCGTGCGGTCTCCGGCATAGGTAAGCGCATCGAGGACGCTCACCTCGTACTCCGGGTGATTCTTGACAGTGTAGTGAACGAAGTTAGCGCCGATAAACCCGGCCCCGCCGGTCACAAGCATTCGTGTCATGCCTGGCATCCTATGGCCGGCTGGCCGTGCCCGGGGCCGGAACGGGCCAGACTGGACGAGGCCTGCGCGCCAGCCTACGAGCCGGTCTTGGTGAACGGCGAGAAGTCGAATTGCGTCGTCGGCATGATCATCGCCGAGACGTTGAACGGGGCCTTCAGCAGGCCGAACTGGTGCATGACGTTGGCCACCCGCTGGATCCGGGTCTCGTCGACGCCGATCGGGTAGGTGTTCAGGGCCATGACCGAGGCGATCGTGGAGGTCACCCACCCGTAGGGGATCGCGTTCTCCGGCAGCGTGCTGCCGCCGGGCCCGCGGATGTCCTCGAACGCGTTCTCCACCGCGCTACGCTGGGTGTCGGCGATTTCCTGTCCCTCCTCCAGGGCGGCGAGGAAGCGCTTGAGCGTGTTCGGGTTCTGCTTGGCCCACTGCTTGGTGACCACGTAGCCCTCAATCGGGAACGACTCGACCGCGCCCTGGTCCAGGTCGACCAGGGGGACCATGCCGTCGGACTGCTGGGCCAGGCTGGCGAACGGCTCGGGCAGCGTCGCCGCCGCGTACTGGCTGCCCTTGGCCAGCACGTCCGGCGCGATCTCGGGGAAGTTCAGCGGCTGGGCCGGGAACTTCACCTGGCTCGGGCTGATCCCGTACCCCGACAGCACCGACACGTCGAGCAGGTAGTCGATGTTGTTCGGCGCGTTCACGGCGATCGTCCGCCCCTTGAGGGCGCCCACGGTCTTGATCGGCGAGCCGGCCGCGGTGTAGATGACCTGCGAGCCTGGCGTCATGATCGAGCCCTCGGCGACGACCTCCAGCGGCTCGTGGTCGACCGCCACCTCGTTGATGTACGAGACGTAGTTACCCGCGCTGATGTCGAGCTCGCCCTTGAGCTGCTGCTGGACCGCCGTCTCGGAGCTGACGGCGGGCGCGTAGTTGATCGTCAGCCCTTCCTTGGCGAACAGGTGCTGATTCAGCGCCACGAAGAACCCGGCCGAGTCCATGGCCGGCACCGCGCCGACGTTCAGCGTGGTCTTCTCGGCCGGCCCGAACGACGGCAGCGCCGCCGCCACGGCGGCGGGCGTATTGGCAGGGCTCCCGCCCGACGCGCAGCCAGTGGCCGCGAGCGCGAGAACAGCGCCGGCGCACACCGCGCGTAGCAACTTACCGGTCATGGGAACCCCTTACTAAGCGCGTCTGGCGGTCACGAAGCTTAGGGGAGCTCTCGGGGGCATTTCAGGACTTTGGGGAAATTTGTGCGCGCAAGGGCCGCCCGCCGGGTCCCGGGGGACGCGGCGGGCGATGGTGGCCCGGGTAACGCGGGCTCGCTGGCGCTGGTGGCTAGCTGGTACCGCCGCCATGGGTGACCATCCCGGGCTCGGGCTGGACCATGCTGCTGATGCTGTACGGGGTGGTGCCCGCGGGCTCAAGCCCGAACTCGTACATCACGTTGGACACTCGCTGCATCTGGGGCACGTCCATCGTCAGGGGATAGGTATCGAGCGTCATCAGCGAGGCGAGCTGCTGGGCGGCCGCGAGCGGGACCCCGTTCGGCACCAGGGTGTTCTTGACCAGCGACTGCTCGACCTGGTTACGGTCGGTGTCGGCCTCCTCCTGGCCCGCCTGGAGGCCGCGCAGGAATGCCGCGATCGTGTTGGGGTGCGCCTGCACCCAGGCTTCGGTGCCCGCGTAGACGCCGATGGGGAAGCTCGTCAGCGAGGCGCTGTCGAAGTCCGCCAGCTTCACCGCGCCGAATTCCTGCTCGGCCTGGGTCGCGAACGGCTCGGGCAGCCAGCCCGCGTCGATCTTGCCCTGCTGCAGCTCGGTCACCACGTTGCCGAAGGCGTTGGGGTACAGCTTCGGGTTCGGCACGTAGAGCGGCTTCAGCTCGCTGGGGTTGAGGCCGTTGTCCTTCAGGAGCGAGTCAATCAGCAGGCTGCCGATGTTGTTGCTCGTGTTGACGCCGATCGTGGCGTGGAACTTGGTCAGGTCGGCCACGCTCTTGAACTTGGAGTTCGGCAGCACGTAAAGGCCCTGGTTGCCCGGCTGCATCTGCGACCCGTTGGCGATCAGGCGGAGGTTGGCCGTCCCCGCGATCTGCGCCTGGACGTACGACACGTAGTTGCCGGCCGCCAGCTGGGCCTTGCCGTCGTTGAGGTCGGCGATGGACAGCTCGCCGCCACCGGTCGGCACGACCTTGACGTTGAGCCCTTCCTTGGCGAAGTAGCCCTTGTCGGACGCGATGTAGAGGCCCGCCTCGTCCGCGGTCGGCACCGACTCCACGGTGATCGAGGTGGACTCCAGCGGCCCGGTCGGGCCGGGCATCGCCAGGGCGGACGTGACGCCGGTTGTGCCGGAACTGGTGCTACCACCGCTCCCCGCGCTGCTGCACGCGGCGAGGCCTAGCACCGAAAGCGCAATGACCAGCGGGAATGCCCGCTGGCCGAGGGGGCGTGAGCCGAACAGCATGGAACTCCTCCGTGAGCTTGCGCTGGAAGCTTATTGAGGCGCGAGTGGACACGTGAGGCTTTCGGATCATTTGCCACATAATCACCTTTTGGTGCAATCGCCTCAGCGGGAAGCCGTGCCGTTCGCGCGAGGCGCCCGTGTCCGTGCAGGCGGAACCGTCACCCGGCAATCACCAAGGGTGGCCTGACGGCGGTCCCGGCCTATCGTTAGGCTGGGCCGCGAGGCCCGGCCCGGGCGGGCCTCGTGTCCGGGGTGCGGTAGCTCGATAGAGTTGAGGGCATGGCTGATACGCAGGCCACCAGCGCGAAGCTGGGGCAAACGGCGCTGGTCGCGGAGATCGAGAAGACCCGGACGGACCTGGCGCGGACCATTGACGCTATCTCGGACCGGGTGAGCCCGGGGAAGGTCGCGCAGCGCACGTCGGCCCGCATCCGCGAGCGGCTCGCCCAGGTCGACCCGCTCGTCGGCGGCGGGGTCGCCCTCGCCGCCGTGAGCGTCACCTGCTGGGTCGTGTGGCGGCAACTGCGCAAGTAAGCGAATAAGGAGCGGGAATCCGCCCGCGCTTGCCCCGGGAGAATTCAGCCCAGCGCGCTGATGGCGCGGGCAAGTGCGAAGTCACTGTCCGTGAGGCCTCCGATTGAATGAGTGGACAGCGTCAGCCGTACCGTGCTCCACGAGATGAAGATGTCCGGATGGTGGCCGGCCTGCTCGGCGAGGAAGCCCACGGCGTTGACGTAGCGCAGCGCCTCCCCGAAGTCCTTCCAGGTCAGCGTGCGCGCGAGGTGCCCGCCGTCGGCCAGCTCCCATCCGGGGGTGGTGGCGAGCCCGGCATCTACTTGATCTGGGGTGAGAAGTTCCATGCCTACGGATTACCATGCCGGGGTGACCTCACACCCGAAGCAGTCGCCGTTGCGGTCGGTACACGAGCGGCTCGGCGCGACGATGACCGAGTTCGCGGGCTGGCTGATGCCGCTGCGCTACGGCAGCGAGACCGCCGAGCACACCGCGGTCCGGACCGGGGCGGGCCTGTTCGACCTGTCGCACATGGGCGAGATCGCCGTGTCCGGGCCGGCGGCGGGCGCGGCCCTGGACTACGCGCTGACCGGCTGGCTGTCGCGGCTGAAGGTGGGGCAGGCCCGGTACACGATGATGTGCGCGCCCGATGGCGGCATCCTCGATGACCTGGTCGTCTACTGCCAGGCGGCGGACCGCTTCCTGGTCGTCGCCAACGCCGCCAACGCCGCCGTGGTGCTGTCGGAGCTGGCCCGGCGCTGCGGCCAGTACGACGCCACTGTCGCCGACGAGACCGCCGGGACCGCGCTGATCGCGATCCAGGGCCCGCGCGCCCAGGGCGTCCTCGGCCACCTGACCACGCTCGACCTGCCCGCCCAGAAGTACTACTCCGGGGCGTACGCGCAGGTCGCCGGGGTGCCGACCTGGGTCGCGCGGACCGGCTACACCGGCGAGGACGGCTTCGAGGTCTACTGCGCGGCCGACGACGCCGAGCACGTGTGGGGCGCCCTCATGAAGGCGGGCGAGCCTGGCCTCGTCCCGGCCGGGCTGGCCGCCCGGGACACGCTGCGGCTGGAGGCCGGGATGCCGCTGTACGGCAACGAGCTCGACGCGGGCACCACCCCCTTCGACGCCGGCCTGGGCAGGGTCGTGCGGCTGGACAAGCCAGGCGACTTCGTCGGCCGGGCGGCCCTGGCCGCCGCGGCCGCCGCCGACGGTCCCGGCCGCGCGCTGATCGGCCTGGTCGGGCAATCGCGGCGAGTCCCCCGGCACGGGTACCCGGTTATGTCCGGGGGCACGCGAGTCGGTACCGTGACGAGCGGCGCCCCCTCGCCGACCCTGGCCAAGCCGATCGCGCTGGCGTACGTCACCCGGGGCGCCACGGGTCCCTTTGCCATTGACGTGCGGGGCCGGCTGGAGCCAGCCGACCTCGCCGAGTTGCCTTTCTACCGGAGGAGTCAGCCAGCATGAGCGTTCCGGCCGAGCTGCACTACACGCAGGAGCACGAGTGGGTCTCGATCGACGGCGACATCGCCACGGTGGGGATCACCGAGTTCGCCGCTAACTCGCTCGGCGATGTCGTGTTCGTCTCGCTGCCCGCGGTGGACGCCACGGTGGCCGCCAGCGACACGTGCGGCGAGGTCGAGTCGACCAAGTCCGTCAGCGACCTGTTCTCGCCCGTCGACGGCGTGGTCACCGAGACCAACGACGAGCTCGACGATGACCCGGGCCTGGTCAACACCGAGCCGTACGGCGCCGGCTGGATGTTCCGGGTGCGCCTGGGCGCCCCGGGCGTGCCGGCCGGCCTGCTGTCGGCGGCCGAGTACGAAGACCTGACCAAGAGCGCCAGCTAAGTGACCGGGCGCGCCAGCTAAGCCTGACCGGGCGCTAGCCAAGAAGGGTGCCCGGGCCGTTGCGGGGCGCTGGCAGAATGTCTCCTGTGACAGACATGCCAGCCCCCCGCGATGTGGTCATCCTCGGCTCGACGGGATCGATCGGCACCCAGGCGCTCGACATCATCCGGCGCAATCCTGGCCGCTTCCGCGTGGTCGCGCTCGCGGCCGGCGGCGGGAACCCCGGCCTGCTGGCCCGGCAGGCGGCCGAGTTCGGCGCCCGGGCCGTGGCCGTGGCCCGCGTCTGCGCCGAGCCCGACCTGCGGGCGGCCCTGGCTGAGGCTGTAGCCGACAGGGACCCGGTCCCGGTTGTCACCGCCGGTCCCGAGGCCGTGACCGAGCTGGCCGCGTACCCCTGTGACGTGGTCCTCAACGGGGTCGACGGGGCGGCCGGGCTCAAGGCCACGCTGTCGGCGCTGGCGGCCGGGCGCACGCTCGCCCTGGCCAACAAGGAGTCGCTGATCATCGGCGGCCCGCTGGTGACCTCGCTGGCCAGGCCGGGGCAGATCGTCCCGGTCGACTCCGAGCACTCCACTATCGCCCAGTGCCTGCGGGCCGGGTCCCGGTCGGAGGTCAAGCGGCTGGTGATCACCGCCAGCGGCGGCCCGTTCCGGGGCTGGGCGCGGGAGAAGCTCGACGCGGTGACCCCGGAGCAGGCCCTGGCCCACCCGACCTGGAAGATGGGCCCGCTGATCACCGTCAACTCCGCGACCCTGGTCAACAAGGGCCTGGAGGTGATCGAGGCGCACCTGCTGTTCGGCTTCGGGCTGGACAAGATCGACGTCGTCGTCCACCCGCAGTCGATCGTGCACTCCATGGTCGAGTTCACCGACGGGGCCACGATCATCCAGGCCAGCCCGCCGGACATGCGGATCCCGATCGGGCTGGGCCTGGCGTGGCCGGACCGGGTCGCCGGGGCGGCCCCCTGCCTGGACTGGACGAAGGCCGCGTCCTGGACGTTCGAGCCGCTGGACGACGCCGCGTTCCCGGCGGTGGCGCTGGCGCGGGAGGCGGCCCGGCTCGGCGGCACCGCCCCGGCCGTCTACAACGGGGCCAACGAGGAGTGCGTGGCGGCGTTCCTGGCGGGAAGAATCTCCTTCCCGCGGATCGTTGACACCGTGGCACGGATAGTCTCGGAGCATAGCCCGTCGCAGGCGGGGGAACTCACGCTAGAGGACGTGCTCGCGGTGGACGCCTGGGCGCGGACCCGCGCGCGGGAGCTGAACGAGCAGCCCTGACGACGAGTAGCGCTGACGACGGGCAGCGCTGACGACGGGCAGAGCTGAGCCTCAAGGAGGAACGCGCGTGGCCTTGCTGGGCTGGCTTATTTTCCTGTTCGCCCTGCTGTTCTCGGTCGCCCTGCACGAGCTGGGCCACCTGACGACGGCCAAGTCCTTCGGCATGAAGGCCACCAAGTACTTCGTCGGCATGGGGCCGTCCCTGTGGTCGTTCCGCCGGGGCGAGACCGAGTACGGGATAGCGGCGTTCCCGATCGGCGGCTACGTCAAGATCATCGGGATGACCTCGCTGGAGGAGGTCGACCCGGCCGACGAGCCCCGGGCGCTGCGCAGCCACCCGGCCTGGGAGCGGGTCATCGTGCTCGCGGCCGGCTCGTTCATGCACTTCGTGCTGGCCCTGGTGCTGCTGTTCGGCGCCGCGCTGGCGATCGGCATCGAGAACGACAACAGCACCCAGCTCGGCACCGTCTCCGCGTGCCTGCCGGCCAGCGAGGGGGCCCTGACCGCGGGCACCCCCTGCGCGAGCGGCAGCCCCAAGTCGCCCGCCGGCGCGGCCGGCCTGCGGCCGGGGGACGTGGTGACGTCGTTCGACGGCGTCCGCACGGGCAACTACGACCAGCTCACCACCGCGATCAAGGACGCCAAGGCGGGCACCACGGTGCCGGTCATGGTCGAGCGCGACGGCAAGCCGCTGACGCTGCACGCGACCCTCGCGGCGGTGCCGGGCCGGCCGGGCGGGTTCCTGGGCATCTCCGGGGCGACGGTCTTCCAGCGGGCCAGCCCGGGGCGGGCCGTCACCTACGCGGGCAGCAACTTCGGGCAGGTCGTGACCGGCTGGGTGAAGGTGATGGGCGAGCTGCCGACGGCGCTGCCGCACCTGTTCGCCAGTAACCGGGCGCAGACCTCGGCCGGGAGCCTGTCCAGCGTTGTCGGCGACGCCAACGCGACCGGGCAGGCGCTGACCGCCCCGGTCGGCTGGCAGCCCAAGGTGGCCTTCATCTTGCTGCTGGTCGCCTCGCTCAACATCGTCGTGGGCGTGTTCAACCTGCTGCCGATCCTGCCGCTGGACGGCGGCCACATCCTCGCGGTCGTCATCGAGCGCATCCGGTCCCGCTGGGCGCGGCTGCGCCGGCGGCCCGACCCGGGCCTGTTCGACGTCACCCGGCTGATGCCGGTCAGCCTCAGCCTGTTCGCCGTCCTCGTCGTCCTCGGCGTGGCGCTGATCGCCGCTGACATCGTGAACCCCGTGAACATCGGCTGACTGGAGGGCGAAATCCCGCGTGGGCAGCGATCGGGTCCCGGCCGTGGACTCCGAGGGCCTGCTGGTGGTCTCGACGCTCAACACGCGAGGCGTTCCGGTAACCGGCTCCCGGCTGTCATCCCGCATGCTGGCGATCGGCGCGGCCTTCGAGGCGAGTGATTCCTGCGTTGTGCGCCTCCAGGAAGTCTCCCTAGGAGCGGGCTCGCGCTGCGGAACCCTCTTTTGGCGCTCGATTCTGGCCAGCGCGCGGTCTCTCGCTTGCTGGGGTGCCCCGCCCGGCAGCCCCGCCCCGGCACCTGCCCAGCCTTCATGATCGGCCGGGCTGCCCCGGGCGTGAGCGGCCTAGCTCAGGTGAACGCTGGGTACCTTGGAGGCTGCCATCTCGTTACGAACTGACGTGAGGGTCAGGGAAGCGCGATTGAGCCGCCCGGTAGTGGGTGAGAATGGGACGGTGCAAGGGGTAGGCGGTCTCTCGCGTCCCGGGGCGACCACCCGTCCACCGTGGGAGGGTAAGCCACAAGGCTGTGCGCGATACGAGCCAGGCTACGGCCGGCCGCCGCGCGGGAGGTAGGGAAACAAGATGAGCGTTGACCTTGGCATGCCCGTGGTTCCCGCCGCGCCGCTCGCGGAGCGGCGGAAGTCCCGGCAGCTCATGGTGGGGGACGTTCCCGTGGGCGGGGGAGCGCCCGTGAGCGTGCAGTCGATGGCCACCACGCTGACCGCGGACGTGAACTCCACGCTGCAGCAGATCGCCGAGCTGACCGCGTCGGGCTGCCAGATCGTCCGGGTCGCGGTCCCGTCGCAGGATGACGCCGACGCGCTCCCGCTGATCGCCAGGAAGTCGAAGATCCCGGTCATCGCGGACATTCACTTCCAGCCGAAGTACGTCTTCGCGGCGATCAACGCCGGCTGCGCCGCGGTCCGGGTGAACCCGGGCAACATCAAGGAGTTCGACGACAAGGTCAAGGAGATCGCGCGGGCCGCGAACGACGCGGGCACCCCGATCCGGATTGGCGTCAACGCGGGCTCGCTGGACAAGCGGCTGCTGGCCAAGTACGGCAAGGCAACCCCCGAGGCACTGGTCGAGTCGGCCCTGTGGGAGTGCTCGCTGTTCGAGGAGCACGGCTTCCGCGACATCAAGATCTCGGTCAAGCACCACGACCCGGTGGTCATGATCCAGGCGTACCGGCTGCTCGCCGCCAAGTGCGATTACCCCCTGCACCTCGGCGTGACCGAGGCCGGGCCGGCCTTCCAGGGCACGATCAAGTCGGCCACCGCGTTCGGCGCGCTGCTCGCGCAGGGCATCGGCGACACGATCCGGGTCTCGCTTTCGGCCCCGCCGGTCGAGGAGGTCAAGGTCGGCATCGGGATCCTGGAGTCGATGGGCATGCGCCAGCGCGGCCTGGAGATCGTCTCCTGCCCGTCCTGCGGCCGTGCCCAGGTGGACGTGTACAAGCTGGCCGAGGAGGTCACCGCCGGGCTGACCGGCATGGAGGTCCCGCTGCGGGTCGCCGTCATGGGCTGCGTCGTGAACGGGCCGGGCGAGGCCCGCGAGGCGGACCTCGGCGTCGCCTCCGGCAACGGCAAGGGCCAGATCTTCGTGAAGGGCAAGGTCATCGCGACCGTGCCGGAGGCGCAGATCGTGGAGACGCTGATCGAAGAGGCGATGAAGCTGGCCGAGGAGATGGACGAGGCCGGGCTCGGTGAGCGGGACACCGAGCCGGGACAGCCCATCGTCACGGTTTCCTGAGCCTCGCGGCGGCGCTGGTGGCGCCGTCCCTGGGCACTGCCTCCGCTGACGGCACTCGGGGGGCCGTCAGTGGGGTCAGACCAGGATCTCGCCGATCTTCTCGCTGGCGGCCGCGCGGGCGTCGGTCGGCAGCAAGTCGTCCGTTATCAGGACGTTGACGTCATCGAGCGACGCGAACGAGGCGAGGCTGACCACGCCCCACTTGGTGTGGTCGGCCAGCACCACGACGCGCCGGGCCAGCTTGATGAACGTCCGGTTGGTCTCGGCCTCGGCCAGGTTCGGCGTGGTGAGGCCGGCCTCCGGGTCGATCCCGTTGCAGCCGAGGAACAGCGTGTCGAAGTGGAGCGACTTTATCGTCAGGTCGGCCACCGGCCCGACGAGCGCATCCGACGGCGTGCGCATCCCCCCGGTCAAGACGATCGTGGGACCGTCCGCGCCCCGGTTCCCGCTGAACAGGTTGGCGACCCGCAGCGAGTTGGTGACGACCGTCAGGCCAGGCACGTCCACCAGGCACTGGGCCAGGGCGAAGGTGGTCGTGCCGGCCGTGATCGCGATGGCGGTGCCCGGCCTGACCAGGGACGCGGCCGCGTGCGCGATCGATGACTTCTCCGGCCGCTCCAGGACGAGCTTGTCCTCGAAGCCGGCCTCGTGGGCGATCGTGGCAGTGCCGGGCAGGACCGCCCCGCCGTGCACCTTCTCGACGAGCCCGTCCCGGGCGAGCACCTCCAGGTCCCGGCGGATCGTCATGTCCGATACGCCGAGCTGCTGGGTAAGGTCACTTACTCTCGCGCTGCCGTCACTCCTGACGGCTTGCAAGATCAGAGACTGACGATGCCTCGCAAGCATTCACTACCCCCTCAATAGTGTCCGAACAGTTTCAAGTAAGACGCATGACCGGGTTGTTCGGTTCCGGCGAGCGCTGTCGGAAATCGCCGTCGGCTTCCAGGCTTGCGGCGGTTCAGTCATGCCGCAAGTTGTGCGGAGCATGCGGCAAGATTGTGGGCATGTCAACGCCTCGCCGTCCGGCGCTTTGCCTAGCCGCGATCCTTATTACTTTTACGGCTGGTTTGATTACAGCGTGTGATGGATCGTCTAGTGGCGCGCCGTCGCCGGGTGGCTCCTCGTCCTCCGCCCCGGCCGCCGGCGCTGCCTCCGCCAGCTCCGGTGGCCCCGCTCCGGCCGCCGCGCCGCTGCACTGGAACGCCTGCTCGGGTGACCTGTCGGGAATGCAGTGCGCGTCGCTTGCGGTGCCGCTGAACTACGCCGATCCCGCCGGCCGGAAGATCTCCATCGCGCTGTCGATGGTCCCGGCCACCGCTCCCAAGGCCCAGCAGCAGGGAATCATGCTGGTCAACCCGGGCGGGCCGGGCGGCTCGGGCCGGAGCCTGGCCGCCACGATCGCCTCCACCCTCGACCCCTCGGTCGCCTCGCAGTACACGATCGTGGGCTTCGACCCGCGCGGCGTCGGCGGCTCGCAGCCCGAGCTGAGCTGCGACCCGACCTTCTTCGACAGCGTCCGCCCGGATTACGACCCCGCTAGCGCGGCGCAGGAGCAGGATCTCGTCAGCCGGGCCAAGAGCTACGCGGCCGGCTGCGAGAAGCAGTTCGGCTGGATGCTCCCGTACATGACGACGGCGGACGCCGCCCGGGACATGGACTCGATCCGGGCCGCCTTCGATGTGTCGAAGATCACCTACTACGCCTTCTCGTACGGGACGTACCTGGGGCAGGTGTACGCGACCTTGTTCCCCGCCCGCGTGCGGCGCATGGTGCTCGACAGCACCGTCGACCCGGCCGGCGTGTGGTACCAGGACAACATCGAGCAGGACTACGCCTTCGAGGGGCGGATCGACGCGTTCTTCGCCTGGGCGGCCAGGAACGACTCGACCTACCGGCTCGGCGCCACCCGGGCGGCCGTGGCGAGCCAGTACGCGCGGGCCCGGTCGATGCTGGCCGCGCACCCGGTCAGCGTGTCCGGGTCGCCCCAGATCGGCCCGGACGAGCTGGATGACACCTACGTGCAGGCCGGGTACGCGAACTGGCTCTGGGCCGACCTCGCCTCGGCCCTCTCGCAGTACGTCACCAGCGGCGGCAGCTCCACCAGCAGCCTGGCCTCGGCCTATGAGTCCGACGGGACCCAGCCGGAGAACGAGTTCGCCGTCTACAACGCCGTCCAGTGCTCGGACGTCAACTGGCCCCGCTCGTGGGCCAAGTGGGACGCCGACACCGAGACGGTGGACCGGACCGCGCCGTTCTACGCCTGGGGCAACACGTGGTTCAACGCCGCCTGCGCCTTCTGGCCGGTGACGGGCCCCGCCACGCCGATGAAGATCGGCGCGCCGGGGCTGCCGGGCATCTTGATGCTGCAGGGCACGCTGGACGCGGCCACCCCGTACGCCGGCGCCCAGAACGCCCACAAGGCGCTGCCGACGGCCAAGATGGTGGTCGTCCAGGGCGGCGGCAACCACGGCCAGTCCCTCCAGGAGCCGTCCGACTCGTGCGTGATGGGCTACCTCAACAGTTACCTGGCCACCGGCGCCCTGCCCGGCGGGACCGGGCCGGTCGACGCGACCTGCCCGACGCCGCCGGACCCCTCGGCCGGCTGACGCCCGGGCGCCCGGCGGGTCGCCAATGAAATTGCGCCGTGCCCGTTTCCGTTGCCTTCGCGCTATAGGCTGGTTACATGTTGCGCGTAAGGCCGCGGTCTGAGTCGCCACGGTTGCTCGATGACCGTGACCGCGCGGCCGTGCTCGCGCTCTGCGACGCCAACCCGGTCGCGAACGTCTTCGTGGCGTCCCGGGTGCGCGCGCTCGGCCTCGACCCCGGCCGTCTCGGCGCCCAGATGTGGGGCTACGAGCAGGGCGGGCTGCTGTCGTCGGCCTGCTACTCGGGGGCGAACCTGGTCCCGGTCGAGGTGCGGGAGCCCCTGGAGGTCAGCGCGTTCGCCGACCGGGCGCTGCGCCAGGGGCGGCGCTGCTCGTCCATCGTGGGGCCGGCCTCGGTCGTCAGCCAGCTCTGGCAGAACCTGCGGCCGTACTGGGGCCCGGCCCGCGAGATCCGCTCCGCCCAGCCGCTGATGGCGATCTCCGAGCCGCCGCTGGTGGCGCCGGACGAGACGGTCCGCCGGGTCCGCCTGAACGAGCTGGACATCCTCATGCCCGCCTCCATCGCGATGTTCACCGAGGAGGTCGGCGTCTCGCCGCTGGCGGGCGACGGCGGCGCCGCCTACCGGGCGCGGGTCAGCGAGCTGGTCCGGTCCGGCCGGGCGTTCGCCCGGATTGAGGACGGGCGCGTGATCTTCAAGGCCGAGGTCGGGGCGGCGACCCCGCACGCGTGCCAGGTCCAGGGCGTCTGGGTCCGCCCCGAGCACCGGGGCACCGGCCTGGCCGCGCCCGGCATGTCGGCGGTGGTGCAGGAGGCGCAGCGGGCGATCGCGCCGGTCGTCTCGCTCTACGTCAACGACTTCAACGCCCCCGCCCGCGCCGCCTACGTGCGGGCCGGCTTCACCGAGGTCGACCGGTTCATGTCGGTCATGTTCTAGTCGCAGTGACGTTCTAGTCGCGGTCGCGGGTCTTCAGCAACGCGGCCAGGGCGGGCCCGAACGCCTGGGTCAGCTGGGCTAGGTCCTGCTCCGACACCTGGTCGATGAAGTAGCGCCGGACGCTTTCCACGTGGGACGGGGCGACCCGCTCGATGGTGGCCAGGCCGCGGGCGGTGATGACGGCGAACGTGCCCCGCTTGTCGCCGTCGCACGCGTCCCGCTTGACCAGGCCCCGCGCCTCCATCCGGGTGACCTGGTGCGACAGCCGGCTCCGGGACTGCGCGGTCAGGTCAGCCAGCTCGGTCATCCGCAGTCGGCGGCCGGGGGCCTCCGACAGCTCGACCAGGATCTCGTAGTCGTTGGTGGTCAGGCCGAACGGGTGCAGGTCGCGGTCGAGCTGGCGCATCAGCATCTTGGCGAAGCGGATGTAGGCCCGCCAGGCGTTCTGCTCACCGACGGTGAGCCAGTGGGGGTCGGCGCTGGCGCGGGCAGCGTCAATCGCCTGCGGCTCGGGAAGCATGCTTGTGAATTTACCTGCCGCGCGCGACGACGGCGACCGGGGCCAATCTTGAGAGGTTGCTAGGAACGGGCGCGAGTGGCCGTCCGCCGGGCCGCCTCCTGCGTACCCTGACGGCCATGCATGGACCGGGCACAGCGGGTAGTCACCGGGGCCGTCGGGCGGCCCTCGATAGGATGGCGGGCTATGTCTGCGCGGAAAGCTAGCCGGCTGGCCTGGCTCGACGCCCTGCGCGGTTTCGCCGCGCTGTGCGTCGTGGTCAGCCACGGGACCATGCTGGTATTGCGGCCGGTCCAGGCCGCCTACGGCCCCTGGGTCGACTTGGGCCAGTATGGCGTTTTCGTGTTCTTCCTGGTCAGCGGCTACATCATCCCGGCCTCGCTGGAGCGCAAGGGCAGCGTGCGCGGGTTCTGGATCAGCCGCGCCTTCCGCCTCTACCCGCTGTACGTCGTCGCGATCCTCGCCTCCGGCCTGGCCTACGTCCTCGGCTACGGGACGATCAGGGGCGCGGGCGGCCACCCGGTGGCGTCGCTCGCGTCCTGGCTGCTGATGATCCCGAACCTGCTCAGCGGCCCCAACGTGCCTAACGTGACCTGGACCCTGTCCTATGAGATGACGTTCTACCTGCTGCTGGCGGCCCTGTTCACCGTCGGGGCGCACCGCCGCAGCGGCAGCTACGCGGTGGGGGCGGCGGTCGCGGTGGTCGTGCTGGGCGGCGTGCTGCCGATGGCGGCCCTCGACGGCGGCCACGGGCTGCTGCGGCCCAGCGTGGTCGACCTGGCCGCCGACGCGCTGATCATCGCGGGCATCGCCCTGGCGGTGACCGGGCGGCGGGCGCTGGCGGCCGGCGGGGCATGGCTGGCGGCGCTGACCGTCCTGCTGCTGATGTCGGTCAACCAGAACGACTATCCCTTCCCCTGGAGCGGGTACACGATCCTGGCGTTCATGTTCACCGGCACGGTGATCTACCGGGCCGAGCAGGGCCAGGTGCGCCGGGCCACCGCCGTCGCCGTAGCGCTAGCGGTGCTGGCGCTGACGATCGGCGGCGGCCTCTGGCACGGTGTCGCCTACGCCAGCGGGGGCACCGACACCACCGCGTGGCGCTGGCAGTGGGTAACCTCCCTCGGCGGCGCCGCCCTGACGTTCGCCCTCGGGCTGGCGCTACGCCACCGCCGCGTCCCCCGCGTGCTGGCGTGGCTCGGCATGATCAGCTACTCGGTTTACCTGATCCACCCGATCATCCTCGACGCCTTCCGCGACGTCCCCCCGCTGCATGACGCCAGCCGCTCCCTCGCCGTCCAGCTCCCGCTCGCCCTCGGCCTCCTCGCGGTGATCATCGGCGCCAGCGCGGCCACGTACTACGGGGTAGAGCTCCCCCTGCAGCGCCTCGGCCGCCGGGCCGCCCGCCGCTGGGACCACCCCGCCAACACCGCCGAGCCGGCCGAGCCCGGGAGCACGCCCGTGGCCCCAGCCGATCCAGCGGGCCTAGAGAGCACAGCGGGCCTAGAGAGTACAGCGGGTCCGGAGAGCACAGCGGACCGTAGGAGCGCAGCGGGCGGTCAGGCGACCGCATTGGGCCTAGAGAGCACAGCGGGCCTGGCGGGCACGGAGACCGGGTAGGCACAGTGGGTCAGGCTGGCGCAGTGGGAGTATCGAGGACATCGGGTTCAACCACAGCCGACCGGGCCGCCCCCGGCATCCCAAGAACCCCTGTAACCCCAGCACCACACGCGACTGGGTGGTTACTTCCGGACTTTGACAGCTAGTAGTCGTGCGACTACCAGCGGCCTTGCCCGCCGGGCCCGGCGGCGATGTTCCGCCGGGCCGCACGGGGAGGGGAATCCGCGATTGAGGATCGCGGCGACAAGACTTCGGCGAGCACTGCTAATCGGGCGAGTCCCGTAAGCCAAGTGAGTCCGGTGGGTTGGGAGGCGCCGTGGGTCAGGCGGGCACAGGAGGTTCGGCGGGCACAGGGGGTTCGGCGGGCGCCGAGGGGCCGGCCGGTGCGGCGGGGGCGGTCGCGGTAGCGAACGAGGCGAGCACGGCTGGGGAGGCGGAAACGGCGCCGGCCGAGGGGCCGGGGGCGGGCGGGGCGGCCGGGGGGACGGCGGCCGCCGCTGCCCGGAGGGCTTCCATCAGCAGGGCAGTCGCGGGCGGGTCGGGTGGCTCGCCGTAGCGGACGGCGACCACACGGCGCAGGGTGCCCCGCAGCCGCAGCGCCCGGACGGCCGGGTTGCGCGCCGCCCGCAGGGCCATCCCCGGCAGCAGCGCCACCCCGAGCCCGGCCGTGACCAGCGCCTGGACCGCGACGAAGTCGTCGGTGGTGAAGGAGATCCGGGGCGTGTAGCCGGCCGCCGCGCACTGCTGCAGCAGGTGCTCCCGGCACCGGTCGCAGCCCGCGATCCAGCGGCTGGCGGTGAACCGGGCGAGGTCGTCCGGCCACACCTCGGTCAGCCCCGGCGCGACCTCCGGCAGGTCGCCCGCGGCGTCGTCGGCGGGCATGATCAGGGCGACCGGCTCGTCCAGCAGCACCTGCTCGCGCAGCCCCTCGCCGTCGGCCGCGCCGGCGCCGTGGGCGGGGACGCTGGCGCCCTCCGGCTCGTGCCGGAACGTCAGCGCCACGTCCACGTAGCCTGCCCGCAGCATCCGCAGCGCCTCCGGCGGCTCGGCCTCGGTCAGCCGCAGGTCCACGCTCGGGTGCCGGTCGGCCAGCAGGGCGGCCGCGGTCGGCACGACCGTGCTGATCGCGGACGGGAACGCGGCCAGCCGCAGCCGTCCGGCCCGCAGCCCGGAATACGCCGCGAGCTCGTTCTCGGCCGCGTCGAGCCGCCCGATGATCTCGCTCGCCCGCTCGGCCAGCAGCCGGCCCGCGTCGGTGAGCCGGATGCCGCGCCCGGCCTTCTGGATGAGCTTGGTCCCGGTCTCGGCCTCCAGCCGGGCCAGGTGGTGGCTGACCGACGGCTGCGCGTAGTTCAGCGCCTGCGCCGCCGCGGTGACCGAGCCATGCCGCGCGACCGCGACCAGGACGCGCAGCCGGGTAACGTCCAGCATCCCTCGACTATAGATGCTGTCGATCGATCCGGCCAGCTTCCCATATGGGGCTAATCGGTCCAGGTCACGCGGGCTTTCCTGGCGCCCGGAACGGCGGGGCGCGGCGGCGGTCGCCCGGTGGTGGGGAATCATGGGGAGCATGTCGCAGCCGCGGGTGCACGGGTCGATGTACGGGCCGGAGATCACGTTCGCCGGGGTGCCGCGGGAGTCGCTGGAAGGCCTCGCTCCCGGTGCCCACGACGCCGTGATCATCGGCGCGCCGTTCGACGGGGGTACCTCGCACCGGCCGGGGACCCGGTTCGGCCCGGGCGCGATCCGGGCGACGGACTACCTGCCCCACGACGGCTCCCGCCCGCACCTCGCCCTCGGGGTCGACCCGCTGCGCGACCTGCGGGTGGCGGACATCGGGGACGTGCTGATGCCGTCGGGGTACCTGGAGGAATCGATCGCCCGGCTGGAGGACGCGGTCCGCCTGGTCGCCGCGGCCGGCGCGATCCCGGTGATCCTCGGCGGCGACCACACGATCACGTTCCCCGACGCGACCGGGGTCGCCCGGCACGTCGGCTGGGGCCGGGTATCGCTGGTCCACTTCGACGCGCACGCCGACACCGGGGACAGCGAGTGGGGCGGTCACCTGTACGGGCACGGCACGCCGATGCGGCGGCTGATCGAGTCCGGCGCGGTCCGCGGGGACCGGTTCCTGCAGATCGGGCTGCGCGGCTACTGGCCCGACCCGCCCACGCTCACGTGGATGGCCCGCCAGCGGATGCGCTCGTTCGAGATGACGGAGATCGTCGCCCGGGGGATGGACGAGGTGCTGGCCGAGGCGCTCGCGATCGCCACCGACGACTGCGACGCCGTGTTCCTGTCGGTCGACGTGGACGTGGTCGACCCGGGGATGGCCCCCGGGACCGGCACGCCCGAGCCGGGCGGGCTCACCGGCCGCCAGCTCCTCGACGCGGTGCGCCGGGTCGCGATGGACGTGCCGCTGGCGGGGATCGACGTGGTCGAGGTCTCGCCGCCGTACGACACCGCGGAGGTGACCGCGTTCCTGGGGAACCGGATTGTGCTGGAGGCGTTGTCCGGGATCGCCTGGCGGCGCGCCCGGCTGGCCGGGCGGCCCGTCCGCCGGCCAGAGGCGCCGCTGCTGGAAGGCCGGGTAAACAATCCCGGCGAGGGGTAAACCACCCGCCCGCAGGGGGCGTCATACATATGAGGCTCGGTGAAAGCGGGACACCGAGCCTCACTTCTTGTCCTCGATCAGGGCATACCGGGATCCATGAACCTCTATCATCTGGGGCCATGGCCGAACTTGAAGAGGACTACGGCGCCGAGACCGCGCGCTTCCAGGCATTCGTCCAGCAGCGCGATGACGCGCCGCCATCCGCGTGGAACATGCGCGCCTCGGGCGGCCGGATCGGGCTGCTCGCCCTCGTCGTCGTAGTCGTGGCGGTCGTGGTCGCGCTCATGGCGTGGTTGCTGGTCTGACCGCCGCGATCTCCCCCGATCCCCGGGTCACCAGCCGCATCGGGACCACCAGCCGCTGCGGCTCGTCGTCGCGCCCGTCGATGCGCTGGAATAGCAGCTCCGCGGCCCGGCGGCCCACCTCGGCCGGGTCGTAGCTGACCACGGTGAGGCCGGGCCGAACGTAGTCCGCCAGCCCGAAGTCACCGAACCCGACGACCGCCGTCTGCTGTGACTGGCCGGCCGCCGCCAGGACGCGCAGCACGCGCGCCGTGAGCTCCCGGCCGCCGCAGAAGACCGCCGTCACCGGCGCGGCCGGCACCCGCTCGGGCGTCAGCGCGGTCCACGCGTCATCGACCATGAGGCCGGCCTCCGTCATCGCCTCCCCGTAGCCCGCCAGCAGCTGCCGGGGCCGGTAGCGCGCGAGGTCGCCGCGCACGAGCCCGATCCGCCGGTGCCCGCGGGCGATCAGGTGCGCCACCGCCGCCCGGGCGCCTCCCCGCTCGTCCGCGAGCACGGTATCGGCCGCGATCCCGGTCGGCGGGCGCAAGACGAACACGGTGGCCGTGCCCGCCTCGATCTCGGCCTCCAGGTAGGCGTGGTCGCCCGGGGCCGGCTTGATGATCAGGCCGTCCACCCGGCGGGCGGTGAGCGACTCCGCCAGCCGTCGCTCCCGGTCCGGGTCACAGTCAGTCGACCCGGAGAACAGCAGCATGCCGTGGTCGCGCGCCCGGTCCTCGATGCCCCGGCACAAGGCCGCGGTGTCGGAGTCGGCCAGGTCATCGCCGATGAACCCCAGGGCCGAGGTGCGGCCCGTGCGCAGCAGCCGGGCGCTCTCGTTGCGCCGGAAGCCCAGGTCCTCGATCGCGTCCAGCACCCGGCTGGCGGTGGCCGGGGTAACGCCCGGCTCCCCGTTCACCACCCGCGACACGGTCTTCAGCGCGACGCCGGCCCGCGACGCCACGTCCTTCATGGTCGGCCGCGCCGCTGCGAACCGTCCGCCTCTGCGCATGCCGTGCGTCACTTCACTCATACGGTCCCCCCGCAGTCCATTCTGCTCACCAGAAGCCTCCGGAACACCTCCCGGAGGACACCTACTTCAACCGGGGGTACCGCTGGCCTGCGAAGATGGCAGCAGGCGGCGTCGTCGGGGCGGGCTTGCCCGGCCACGTACCGATATCGTGACGCGCGTGGGAACGCCGATGGTGGCAAGATATGCGCATGGGAAATTGCGCGGCAATTAGGCGGTGAGGATGCCAGGGCGCTCTGAGCTGCCGGTTGCCGTGGTGACCGGCGGCAATCGTGGTGTGGGCCTGGAGGTCTGCCGGCGGCTGGCCAACCTGGGCTACGCGGTGGTCCTCGGGTCCCGTGACCTGCGGCGGGCCGAGATCGCGGCCAAGGAGCTGGACCCCGAGGGCGAGCGGATCACGCCATGCCACATTGAAGTCGATAATTCGGTGAATATTGATGCTCTAGGGGACTGGATACGCGACAGGTTCGGCCGGGTTGACGCAGTCGTGAACAATGCGTCCACCGCCCCGGACTTGTGGGCGATGGCCGGCAACACCGACCTCACGCCCGTCGCCGAGGCGCTGGACATCAACTTGTTCGGTGCCTGGCGGGTCACGCAGGCCCTGCTGCCGCTGCTGCGCGAGAGCCCGCGGCCGCGGATCGTCAACGTGACGAGCGAGGGCGGCTCGATCGCGCGCATCTCCGGCGGGCGTCCCGCCTACACCGTCTCCAAGGCGGCCCTGAACGCGCTGACCCGGATGCTCGCGGCCGAGCTGTACCGCGACGGCGTCCTCGTCAACGCGGTGTGCCCCGGCTGGACGGCCCAGGACGGCGGGTCGGCCGGCGGCCGGACCGCCGCCCAGGGTGCCGCCAGCGTGGTGTGGGCGGTAACGATCGCCAATGGCGGCCCCACCGGCACCTTCACTCGCGATGGGCGGGAGATCCCCTGGTAACGGGCGGGCCTGGCTTGGTGTGTGGCCAGGCGGGAAGGCGCAGTCCCTGGTAAGGGGATGAGCGCGGCTTGGCGTGTAGCCGTGCGGGGAGCACAGCCCCTGGTGAGGGGGTAAAAGCCGAATGGCGCCCTCGGGAACCGAGGGCGCCATGTCGGTGGCAGGTTAGTCGTCGGCGCGCGGGGCGGCCAGCGGCCAGCCGCCGGCCGCCAGGCGGGCGCGGACCCGGGCGACGTCATCGTCGCTCGGCTCTTGGTTGTCGGTGACGGCGGTGATCGCGCGGCGGATCGCGCCGGCCGACTCGGGCTTGCTCTCGCCCGCGAGCTCATCGGCGATGGCCGCGACGTCGGCTTCCGGCAGTTGCGCGCCCAGCAGGGCGAACAGCGGCAGGTAGTCGCGCTCGGGCACGCCCTCGGGGTAGCCGGCGCGCAGCCAGGTGACGACCCGGGCCAGGACGGGTGGCAGTGGCATCAGGTCGTCCTCCTACTTCTTCACGGCCGGGTGGCCGATCTGGTACACCTCGTAGATGCCCCAGCCGATGGCGGCCAGGACGATGAGGAAGCAGATCGCGGCGAGGACGAGGCCCACGGGGTTGCCGCCGTAGATCGTGTCCGAGCCGGCGCCGCCCTCGGAGTCCGAGGCCCCGGCGGTCTGCACCCGGGGGCCGCGGGACAGCGCGTACAGGCCGGCCGCGAAGAGAGCGGGCAGTCCGGCGCCGGCGATGAGGCCGTACACGACGATCTTCCAGAGCGCGGAAAGGTTGATCCAGGACATAGTCGCTTTCCCTGTTGTCGAGTCGCTGTCGCCGGCTAGGCGGCCGAGGCGGTCGCCGGCTCGGCCGGGGTGACCCCCCCGGTCCACTCGGAGTTGACGTTGGTGGGGTCGACCTTGCCCGCGCGGGACCGCCAGTAGATCAGGCCCACGACGGCGAGCAGGATGATGAGGTCGACGACCACGCCGAAGGTGCCGCCGATCCCGTGCGCCAGCGCCTCGGCGCCCGCGCCGACGATAGCCGCCGCCGGGAGGGTGAACACCCACGCGGTGGCCATCCGGCCGGCGACGCCCCAGCGGACCTCCGCTCCGCGCTTGCCCAGGCCGGTGCCGATGATGGAGCCGGTCGCGACGTGCGTGGTGGACAGCGAGTAGCCGAAGCTGGCCGACAGCAAGATGATCGCGGCCGATGATGACTCGGCCGCCATGCCCTGGGGCGACTCGATCTCGACGAGGCCCTTGCCGAGGGTGCGGATGACCCGCCAGCCGCCGGCGTAGGTGCCGGCGCTGATGGCCAGCGCGCAGCCGACGATGACCCAGATCGGGGCGTTGGATCCCTTGGCGATGGTGCCGTTGGCGATCAGCGCCAGGGTGATGACGCCCATGGTCTTCTGCGCGTCGTTGGTGCCGTGGGCGAGGGAGACCATGCAGGCCGAGCCGATCTGCCCGATCCGGAAGCCGTGGTTGCGCGCCCGCTCGGTGAGGCTGCGGCTGATCCGGTACAGCAGCCAGGTGCCGGTCGCCGCGACCAGGGCCGCGATGACGGGCGACAGGACGGCGGGCAGGATCACCTTGGAGACCAGGCCGTGCCAGAGGACGGCGCTGCCGCCCGCCGCCGCCATCATGGACCCGATGACCCCGCCGATCAGCGCGTGGGACGAGCTCGAGGGAATGCCGAGCAGCCAGGTGAGCAGGTTCCAGATGATCCCGCCCGCGAGGCCGGCGGCGACCACGGTCAGCGTCACCTTGCTCGTGGAGACCAGGCCGCTCGCGATCGTGGCCGCGACGGCCAGTGACAGGAAGGCGCCGATGAAGTTCAGGACGCCAGATATGGCGACCGCGACTCGCGGGGGCAGCGCCCCGGTCGCGATCGAGGTCGCCATCGCGTTCGCGGTGTCGTGGAAGCCGTTGGTGAAGTCAAAGCCCAGGGCAGTGATGACCACCAAGACGAGGATGGTGTCGTTGCTCACCCCATCAGGGTGGACTGGGCAGAGTCCGCCCAGAAGGGACGGAATGCGAGGAACTGCCAAACTTCTGGTTAACGGCGGGGCGCAATTGCGTATGGGCAGGTCAAGGGCGGGAAAAGTGACTAGCCGGGATCTTCCGCTGGCGGCTGGTAGCGGTAGCCCATCCCCGGCTCGGTGATCAGCCAGCGGGGCCGGGCCGGGTCCGGCTCGATCTTGCGCCGCAGCTGGGCCATGTACAGGCGCAGGTTGCCGGCGGCGTTGGCGTAGCCCGGGCCCCACACGTCGTTGAGCAGCTGCTTCTGGCTGAGCAGCTTGCCCGGGTTGCGCAGCAGGACCTCCAGCAGGTGCCACTCGGTCGGCGTGAGCCGGACGCCGGCCTCCCGGGGGTCGGCTTCCCGGGGGGCGGCTTCCCGGGAGGCGGTGTCCGGCGGGCCGTCCGTGGCCGGCCCCGGGGCCGTCCGCCGGACCCGCTTGGCCGCGAGGTCGATCGTGAGGTCGCCGAGGCGGATGCGGGGCAGGTCCTCGCTCGCGCCCTGGCGGCGGACGGCCGCCCGCATCCGGGCGAGCAGCTCGTCAATGCCGAACGGCTTGGTCACGTAGTCGTCGGCGCCGGCGTCAAGGGCGGCCACCTTGTCGGTGCTGTCGGCCCGGCCCGACAGCACGATGACCGGCACCCGGGTCCAGCCCCGCAGCCCCTCGAGCACGTTCATGCCGTCCATGTCGGGCAGCCCGAGGTCGAGCAGGACCAGGTCGGGCGGGAACTTGGCCGCCACCGCGAGGGCCTCGGCCGCCGACGCGGCCGTGTGCACCTCGTAGTCGCGCACCCGCAGGTTGATCCGCAGCGCCCGCAGGATCTGCGGCTCGTCGTCCACGACCAGGACGCGGGTCATGCCCAGCTCCCCTCGGTGATCCCGTCGGCCGGGGCCGGCTCGCCGGGCGGCAAGGCGGACGCCGGACGGCCGGCGATGACCCCTTCCGGGCCGGGAGGCTCGTCGCTGGCCGCGGGCAGCGAGATGACCATGGTCAGGCCCCCGCCGGGGGTGTCCTCGGCCGTCAGCGTGCCCCCCATGGCCTCGGTCAGCCCGCGCGCGAGGGCCAGCCCGAGGCCGACCCCGGTGGTGTTGTCGGTGTCCCCGAGCCGCTGGAACGGCACGAACATCCGCTCCCGGTCCTGCTCGGGGATGCCCGGGCCGCGATCGACCACCCGCAGCTCGACCCGGTGGCCGAGCGCGCTCGCGGCCAGCAGCGGCGGCTGCGCCGCCGGGGCGTAGCGGATCGCGTTCTGCACCAGGTTGACGACGACCCGC
>DATBEM010000061.1:0-5966 GCA_036276115.1 Trebonia sp. | reverse complement strand
GAGCCGGGCGCGCCCGGACCAAACCCGTCCTTCGCCGGTCCTGTTCTTAGTCGCCGGTCCTGTCCTTAGTCAAGGAGGCCACGGATGCACGTCGTGGTGTGCACGGTGGTGCACCACCCCGCCGACGCGCGGATCTACTTCCGCCAGATCCGCGCGCTGCTGGAGGCGGGGCACGAGGTGACGTACATCGCCCCGATGGAGGAGCCGGGTGCCCCCGCGAGCCTCGGCCCGGGCCTGGCGACCGTCGCGATCCCGCGCGCCGTCGGCACCCGCCGCCTGGGCGCGCTGCGGGCGGCCCGGGCGGCCATGGCCCGCGACGCTCCCGCGGCCGACCTGCTGCTCGTCCACGACCCGGAGCTGCTGCTGGTGCTGCCGCGCCGGTCCCGGCGCCCGCCCACGGTCTGGGACGTCCACGAGGACACTGCCGCCGCCCTCACCACCAAGGCGTGGCTGCCGCGCTTCCTGCGCCCGGTCGCGGCCGGGGGAGTGATCGCGGCCGAGCACCTGGCCGAGCGGCGGCTGCACCTGATCCTGGCCGAGGCCGGCTACAACGAGCGCTTCCGGGCCGCCCACCCGGTCGTGCCCAACACCACCTACGTCCCCGCGACGGCCGCCCCGGCCGCCGGCCCGCGCCGGGTGATCTACGTCGGGCACCTGTCCCCGGACCGCGGCAGCGCCGAGATGGCGCAGCTGGGCCGCCTGCTGGCCCCCCACGGCATCACGGTCGAGCTGGTCGGCCCGGCCGACGCGGCCGCCCAGGAGCACATCCGGGCAGCCGGGGACGCGGTCCGCTGGCACGGGTTCGTCCCCAACGCCCGCGCCCTGGCCCTGGCCGACGGGGCCATCGCGGGCCTGTCGCTGCTGCAGGACGAGGCCAACTTCCGCGTCTCCATGCCGACCAAGGTCATCGAGTACATGGCCCGCGCCCTGCCCGTCATCACCACCCCGCTGCCGCTGGCGGTCGACCTGGTCCGCTCGGCCGGCTGCGGGATCGTCGTCCCCTTCAACGACCCCCCGGCGGCCGCCGGGGCGGTCCTCGGGCTCGACGCCGACCCCGCCCTGCGGGCCGCCATGGGCGCCCGGGGCCACGAGGCCGCCCTGCGCGGCCTCGGCTGGCCCGCGGCCGCGGCCGAGTTCGTGGCCCAGCTTGAGCGGTGGGCCGGGGACGGCGCCCGAAGCCAGGTCACGGCCCGTTGACGGGCGCGCACTGTGCGTCCGGTGAAAATGGCTCGTGATGCGCCTGTGAGTAGTTCATCCCGATAGGATCATCCGCGTGACTGTCAGCACAACCCCAGGTCTCCCCACGCGAGCGCTCGGCTGGCCGGGGCGGGCGGCGTCCTCCTTGCTGGCCGCCGCCGGGCGGAACCGGTGGTTCACCATCGCCCTCGCCGGCGGGGCGCTGGTGCGGCTGATCACGGTCATCGGGTTCCCGGGGGCGCTGTGGTTCGCGGGGGACTCCTACGTCTACCTCGGGGCGTCGCTGCGCCCGCAGCCGAACCTGTCGAAGACCACTGGCTACTCGCTGTTCCTGCGCGCCCTGCTGCCGCTGCACAGCCTGACCCTGGTGACCATCGTCCAGCACCTGATGGGCCTGGGGGACGCGGTCATCATCTACGTGCTGCTGCGCAAGGCCGGCGTCTCCCGTAAGTGGTCGACCATCGCGACGCTGCCGGTCCTGTTCGACGGGTTCATGATCGAGGACGAGCACCTCATCATGGCCGAGGCCACCTTCACGTTCTGCGTGATGCTGGCGACGCTGCTGGTCATGCGCTCGCGGGCCACGTCGTGGTGGGTCGCCCTGATCGGCGGGCTGCTGCTCGGGTACGCGGCCGTCGTGCGGACCGAGGGCATGATCTTCCTCGCCGTCTTCCCGCTGTTCCTCCTGCTGCGCGGCTGGCGCGCCTATGGCTGGAGGAAGGCCCGCGCCTGGATCGCGGCAATCGCGATGGGGCTGGGCTGCGTCGCCCCGGTCGTCGGCTACGCGGCCTGGTTCCAGTCCTTCTCCGGCAGCTTCGGGCTGACCCTGTCCACCGGCTACTACCTGTGGGGCCGGGTCTCCACGTTCGCCGACTGCGCGGCGATCAAGCCGACCGGGCAGCAGGCACTGGTCTGCCCCAAGGAGCCGGTCGACACCCGCACCGCGCCCGGCAACTTCATCTGGCACGCCCCCGAGGTGCACCAGGACCTGCCCGGCGGGCCGGTCACCCCGGCCAACAACAAGCTGCTGACCAGCTTCGCGATCAGCGCCGTGGAGGCGCAGCCCCTCGGCTACGCCAAGGCCGTCGCGCACGGCCTGGTGATGTCGTTCGAGCCGGCCCGCAAGGACTACCCGGGCGCGGGAACCGTGTACTACTACTACTTCCACCGGCACCCCCTGCCGATCCCGCACCACTCCTGGATCAAGGGCGGCACCGCCGACGACGACTGGGTGGCCTACGGCGGCGCCAGGCCGGGCGTCGTCCGCGAGCCGTTCGCCGCGTTCATGATCGCCTACCAGCGGGTGTTCTGGACGTGGGGGCCGCTGCTGCTGGTCATCATGATCGCCGGCCTCGGCGGGCGGTTCGCGGTGCGCTGGCGGGTCCGTGACTGGCGGCCGCGTCGCCGGGCGCTGCCGGCCTACTGGTCATCGCGGGGCACGTCCATGTTCCCGTGGGCCGTCGCGGTGATCATGCTGGTGACGCCGATCGCGATCGCCGACTTCGACTACCGCTACCTGCTGCCGGTCATCCCGTTCGCGTGCCTGGCGGCGGGCCTGGCGTTCGCCCCCGCGCGGGCCGCCCGGGCGGCGGCCGCGCGGCCCGCCGACGCGGGCCCGGCCGTCGAGGCCCCGGACGAGGAGCAGTCCCCGGCCGAGCCTGCCCGGCCCTGACCGCCCGCTGATGCGGTCGTGGCCCAGGGTGATCATCGTGGCCGGTGTGGCACGCTATGCCTGGTTGTCCCGGCTGCGTGAAAGTTTTCGGGTCAACCTGGTTTAAAGGCGGGCGAGTCAGGTCGCGGAGCGCTGGCCCCGTCCATAGGATGACGTCGTGAGCGATCGCGACGGGCCGCTGCCCCGGTTGACGATGGTCGGCGTCCCGATCGACTCGATGGGCGTCCCCAGCCCCGGCGAGCCCCGGGTGGGATGCGAGCTGATGCCCGGCGCGCTGCGGGCGGCCGGGCTCGCCGCGGCCACCGGCGCGCCCGACGAGGGCGACATGGACGTCCGGATCGTGGGCCGCGAGGTCGATCCGGTCACCGGCATGTTCGGCTGGCCCTCGGTCGCCGTCGCCTCCGCCGCCATCAGGGACAAGGTCGCGGGCATGCTTCGCGACGGCGACGCCCCGATGCTCCTCGGCGGCTGCTGCGCGCTCGTGCCCGGGGCGCTGGCGGGCGCGCGCGACGCGCTCGGGCCGATCGGGCTCGCCTACGTGGACGGGCACCTCGACCTGTACGACGCGGCCACCACGCCCACCCAGGAGGCGGGCGACATGTCGATCGCCGTCGTCTCCGACCTCGGCCCCCTGCCCTGGTGCGAGCAGGTCGGCGCACCGCTCGTCGCGCCCGCGCGGGTGGCGCTGCTCGGGCCGGCCGACCGGGCCGAGGCCGCCTCGCTACGCTCGGCGATGCCCGAGGACCTCGGGATCCCGGTTGAGCTGCCGCCGGAGGTACTGCGGGCGGCCGGGATGGCCAACGCGGGCCGCGGCGCCCGCGACCGGGTCGGCGACAAGTACTGGGTCCACCTCGACGTCGACGTGCTCGACCACCACGAGTTCCCCGCCACCGACTACCCCAACGCGGCCGGGCTGTCGCTGGCCGAGGCCGGGGACCTGCTGCGCCCGCTCACCACCGCGCCCGGCATGATCGGCTTCTCGGTCGGCTGCTACAACCCCGAGATGGACCCCGACGGCGAGTGCGCCCGGGCGCTGGTCGGCCTGCTGGGCTCGGTCTTCGCCTGACGCGCCGCCTTTTGGCGGGTGCCCGCACTGGGTAACGCCCGTCTTGGGCCGCGCGCGGGCGCCCGTTACGCTCGTGCCAGCGAATAGTCCTTGTCCCCGCTGGCCCAGCCAGCCCAGACCCTGGAGTCGAGCATGACGCAGACGCCGCCTTACCAGGTGACCGACCCGGCCACCGGTGAAGTCGACCAGACCTTCCCCTTCGCCACCGACGCCGAAGTGGAGCAGGCGCTCGCCACCGCGTCGGCGGCCTTCCAGGAATGGCGCAAGCGACCGGTGGGGGAGCGGGCCGCCATCGTCAAGCGGGTCGCCGGGCTCTTCACCGAGCGCAAGGACGACCTCGCCGCCCTCATCAGCAAGGAGATGGGCAAGCGGCTGGCCGACGCGGCGGGCGAGGCGGAGTTCTGCACCGACATCTTCGGCTACTACGCCGACCACGGCCCCGAGCTGCTGGCCGACAAGCCCATGCCGGGCTACGACAACGCCCGGGTGGAGTACCTGCCGATCGGCCCGGTCCTGGGCATCATGCCCTGGAACTACCCGTACTACCAGGTCGCCCGGTTCGCCGCCCCCAACCTGGTGGCCGGCAACCCCGTCATCCTCAAGCACGCGGAGAACTGCCCGACCTCGGCCCTGGCGATCGCCGCCATCATGCGCGACGCGGGCATCCCCGACGGCGTCTACGTGAACCTGTTCGCCACCCACGAGCAAGTCGCCACCATGATCGCTGACCCCCGGCTGCGCGGGGTGTCGCTGACCGGGTCCGAGCGGGCCGGCACGGTGGTCGCCGAGACCGCCGGGCGGAACCTGAAGAAGGTCGTCCTGGAGCTTGGCGGGTCCGACCCGTACATCATCCTCGACGCCCCCGACCTGGAGGCGGCGGCCGACACCGCGTGGGCCACCCGGATGGAGAACGTCGGCCAGGCCTGCAACTCCAACAAGCGGATGATCGTCATGGACGGCGTCTACGACGACTTCGTGGCGGCCCTCGTCGCCCGGGCCACCGCCATGGCCCCCCGCCAGCCGGGCGACGACAACGACGGCACCTACAGCCCGATGGTCTCCCGCCAGGCCGCCGAGAACCTCCTCGGCCAGGTCCAGGACGCCGTCGCCAAGGGCGCGACCCTGCACGCGGGGGGCAAGCTCGTGGGGGACAAGGGCGCCTACTTCGCCCCGGCCGTCCTCACCGGCGTCACCCCGGACATGCGCGCCTACCGGGAGGAGCTGTTCGGCCCGGTCGCCGTCGTCTACAAGGTGACCACCGACGATGAGGCGGTCACGCTGGCCAACGTGGTCGACTACGGCCTCGGGGGCGCGGTGTGGGGCTCCGACGAGGCCCGCGCCACTGCCGTCGCCGCCCAGCTGGAAGTGGGCATGACCAACGTCAACACCCCCGCCAGCGAGGCGGCCGACCTGCCGTTCGGCGGGACCAAGCGCTCCGGCTTCGGCCGCGAGCTCGGCCCGCTCGGCATCGATGAGTTCGTCAACAAGCGGCTGTTCTTCGTCCAGAAGTAGGCTGATGGCCGGTATCCTTGGGGGCGGTGAGCCGGCCGGGCGGTCGCGCCGGGGCTTGTCCCCGGCGAGGAAGGTCCGGGCTCCACAGGGCAGGGTGATCGGTAACGCCGACCCGGGGTGACCCGCGGGACAGTGCCACAGAAAGCAAACCGCCCCGGCCGCCGTGACCACCGTCGCGGCGACCGGGGTAAGGGTGAAACGGTGGTGTAAGAGACCACCAGCGCCGCAGGTGACTGCGGCGGCTAGGTAAACCCCACCCGGAGCAAGGTCAAAAGGGCCAGCGCCATGGCGCCGGCCTGCGCGAGCGTTCGAGGGCGGCCCGCCCGATGCCCGCGGGTAGACCGCACGAGGCTGCCGGCAACGGCAGTCCCAGATGGATGACCGTCGCCCCGCACTGCGTCGGCCCGGGGGGCGACCCCCGGAGCCCCCGCAGGACGGGGGCACAGAACCCGGCCTACAGGCCGGCTCACCGCAATACCACGGTGTTGACCAGGGGCTTCGTGGGCCCGCGATGCGCCC